>JANYBI010000285.1 GCA_025360875.1 Lentisphaerota bacterium | reverse complement strand
AAAAAATCCTCGGAACTCCTGAAAAAGCAAACAGCTAATCCTTAAACGAATTATAGACATTCTTGATGGCCATTGCGGCATCCTTATATGTCTGATATCGTTCGGCAGGGACTCTTGCAATCATTCTATCTAAAATCTCAGCAATCTTGGGGCTCACGGTAATTGGAAGCCGCGTACCCACATTAGCCATGCGGAGGCTAGTAACATGCTTCCTGGCCACTTCATATGCGCCAGTTGCCGTATAATAGGTGCTCTTTGTCAATGCATGGAACATTACCATTCCAAGGCTATATATTTCGCCGGACATGTTCTCAGGCATTCCGACAATCCTCTCCGGAGGCATATACAGGGGAGAACCGTCAACAGTCTCGACGTCCTGGTTATGCGCGTCTTCAATCCTTACGCAGAGGCCATAATCGAAGACGTGGGCATTTCCCTCGTTGTCAATGATGATGTTCTGCGGTTTAAGATCCCTGTACAGATATCCGCATTCAAACATTCTCTGCTCGGCGGAAAGTATCTGGAGCGCCCAGAGGAGGACAAGTCTCTGGGGGATTTGCTCGGCTGATTCAATGATCTGATCGAGTCTTCGTCCTGCACAGAACTCCATTGCACTGAAATACTCACCGTTGTAATTCCCGAAATCGGACACGGACGCCAGATGGGGATGCTGACCGAAAGTTTTTCCAATCGTAGCTTCCTGGATAAGGGCTTCAATCAGGTGGGGATTTTCCTTTCCTTCCCTCGGAAGTATCTTGACAGCGAACTCCTTGTCCGGATAATCCTGGTGGACAGCTTTGTAGACGCTGCCCATTCCTCCACCGCCCAGAGGCCGGTAAAGCCAGAACCCCTTGATACTATATGGGATGAAATTGGAGGATTCGCATTGAGTGCATTTGGAAATAGTCAGAGGCGTAAAGTTCAGAAGGCTTAGGACCGTATGGCAGGAACCGCATTCAAGGCAGTTGCCGTTGAGCAGGTCAACATTGGGCTTCTTGTCGGCAAAGGAGTCCCCGGGCGCATCTTCTTTTTTAACACCTCCGAATATCTTCCACATTTATCAGCCCCCCAAAGAATTATAAGGCACATCAAAAGGTCGTTAATTTATTGTCTTTGTGGCAAAATTACAACCGGAGCAGTTATATGCATGTAAAATCTGTGTTAGAAAGGCATTTAGTGTTTGAAATGCAAATATTCATAATTATATTGCCAGTCTGTAAAAAAATAAATATAACTCCAAATGGATTCTTAGTCGATGGTTCCTGACAACCTGATCAATTAACGGAATGTATTGTGTAAAATGAAATTTGAAAAAGAGATCCAGTTGAAAATTGATCAATCCAGACAGATGCAGAAACTGTCGATGCTGGCCGGCATTCTGACACTGGCTGCCTGCCTGCTGGTAATATGGTTTGGAATAGTGAAAAACCGGGTGGGCGTTGATTCGTTCTCCCTCCTGATAATCCCTTACCTGATTTCGACAATCCTTGCTTTCAACGCATGTATCCTCGGATATCTGGGCGCCAAGGCGGCACAGGAGGATGAGGACAGGATACTCCTTGAAAGAAGAAAAGAGAAGAAAGCGCTTGAATCCGGGGAGGATGTGCTCTTTTCGGCTTCAAGGACGCTTGCCAATTTTAAAAAATTCTCGCCCTACGCAGTTACTGCCCTTAATTTCATTCTCATATCGGTTATCCTGTTTTTATTCTGGAGCCATTGGAGCACAAGACCGGATGTTCCGACACCTTCGAATCCGCCGCTATGGGCTTTTGCGACAGGGGCGTCATCACTTTTCATCATTTTTGCAGGCATATTCTTCGTCGGGCAGTCAAGGGAGAGGAATTTCCGATGGCTCAGGCCCCTTGGCGGATGGCTGGTGCTTACAGCAGTGCTTGGAATTCTTGCGGCTTTCGCTATCCTCATGTACAAATATGATCTCAATATATGGAACAGGATCATAAAAAAGATAATTTTCATAAGCTCTGCCGCACTCGGGGTTGAACTCCTATTCAATTTCACGGTAGAGTTCTACCGTCCGAGGACCGCCGGAGAGGAAAGACCGATATTTGAAAGCCGCATACTTTCCCTTTTCACCGAACCCGGAGGCCTTCTGAGGAATATTTCGGATACCTTGGATTACCAGTTCGGATTCAAGGTTTCAAGGACTTGGATCTATGGCCTAATGGAAAAATCCATCATTCCCCTCATAATCACATGGCTTGCATTCCTCTGGGTATTCACCTGCATTTCAGAGGTTGCACCAGGCGAAGTCGGGGTACGCGAGAATTTTGGAAAGATAGTCGATACTACGCCTCTCGGCGAAGGCCTGCATTTCAAGCTCCCTTGGCCATTCGGAAAAATGACCAGGATACCGGTAAACAAGATACAGGAAATCATAATAGGCGCCGACATGAGGGATGAAAAAGGCGAGATAAAAAGTCCTGAAGTCGTGCTATGGACCGTCCAGCATTACGGCAAGGAGGACAGATATATCGTAGCCTCTGAGAAAAAGAGTACCGACAAGGAGACGCCCGTGTCCTTCCTCTCGGCAAATGTCACGGTCCAGTACAGGGCGCAGAAGGACAAGATCTTTGATTTCGCATTCCGGAGCTGCGATATACCAGTCTTCCTCAAGTCAATATCTGAAAGGGAAATAAGCAAGTATCTCGCGAGTGTTGATCTTCTTAAGCTGATGTCGGTCGAAAGAGGCAAGGCCATTTCGGAACTGTCGGCCAGGATCCAGGCGTCTGCTGACCAGATGAAGCTTGGAGTCGAAATTGTCTGCGTAAATCTTCTCGACGTCCATCCTCCGTTTGACAAGGTCGCCCCTTCGTTTGAGGAGGTCGCCAGCGCACGCCAGGAGAAGGAAGCCTCGATATTGAATGCAAAGGCCTATGAGAACAAGACGCTTCCTTACGCCGCCGCCGAGGCATCAAAAATCATCATGGATGCAAAAACGTCAAGTGAAAATTCAATTCATATCTCCGAAGCAGAGACTATGCGTTTCAAGAAACAGCTTGAGGCATACAGGATAATGCCGGCAATGTTCAAGCTCAGGACTTATCTGGACTTCTTTGAGCGGGACTGCGGGGAAATCAGGAAAATCGTCATAGGTGATACGAACACCAACAATGTCTACATATTCAATTTCGAGGAAAAGGCGAGGATGGACATTCTTGACGCGGATCTCGGTGAACTTTCCAGCGAAATCAACAAGAACAAAGATAATGGAGGAAAACAACCATGAGCGAAAAAGATAATAATAAAATATTGCAGCACTGGCCGACGCTGCTTCTCGGCCTGATAGTCTCTGTGATATTTCTCCTTGCCATTTTCACTTTCCAGGTGAGATCCACCGAAACAGTGGTCGTCACTACGCTGGGAAAGATTTCCGGAGCCCAGGGCCCAGGGCTGCATTTCTGCTGGCCCTATCCGTTCCAGAAAGTCCACCGTTTCGACAACCGCTTCCACTGTTTCGACGGTAGCACGGGAAAAATTGAGGAGACATATACCGCCGATGGCCAGCCCGTGGTCGCAGGCATATTTGTCGTCTATAGGATAGTCGACGCTGAAAAACTGTTCAAAAGCCTTCCTATTCCCGACATTTCCCAGGCGGAGGATAAGATAAACAGCCAGATGAGGACCATCAAAAATGCAGTTCTCGGCAAATATAAGTTCGATGAGCTTTTGAACACGAATCCGAAAAAGATGAAACTCGACGAGATCGAAGCCGAAATGAAGAAAGGAATATCCCCTGTGGTTCTGGAAAAATATGGCATACAGGTGGAATATGTGGGCATAAAAGTCCTGGATCTCCCCGACAAGAACACCGAGAATGTATTCGCCAGGATGAAGGCCGAGAGAAATGTCGTAGCTGAACAGTTCAGGTCCGATGGAAGAAGCGAGGCAAAGAAAATCAGGGATGAGGCGGACAGCAACCGGAAACTTAAACTAGCTGAGGCTGAGGCCCAGGCCAAGCAGATCAAGGCTGAAGGTGATGCCAAGGCAGCCTCCTACTACGCTGTTTTCAAGGAGGAACCGGATCTTGCCGCATTCCTGAGGAAGCTTGAATCGCTCAGGAAGATCATGCCCAGCAAGACAACCCTGATCCTGAATACCGACTATGCGCCTTTTGATCTTCTAAAGTTTGACCAGAAGCTTGGCGGAGACGAATCCAAAAAAGACATCATGAAAACAAAATGACCGTTCAAGGGTGATATAAATGGCGGATTCAAACAATAAGATGGCGATAAGCACCTCCGAAGCCGACGGACAGTACAAGGCAGGCATTGACGCGCTTACAAAAGGCCTGCACATCGCATTCATCCTGCTCTCATGCCTCATAGCCTTCCTCATAATCTGGTATTTTACAGGAGGAGGCTACTACGAGGTCAAACCGCAGGAAAATGTAATTGTAGAACGGTTTGGAAAAGTTGTCGAAAAACATGATGCTGGTTATTACTGGTCATTCCCCTATCCTGTCTCCAAAATCATCAGGATACCCATAAGCAAACAGACTCTTACCCTCTCTTCGTTCTGGCATAAGTCGGATGTCAAGGCAGTCAAAGGAGAACAGCCCCCTGCGGCAGCAGCAGGCCCCACCCTCTCAGCCGGAAAAGACGGATATCTCCTGACCGGTGACGCCAATATAATCCATAATGAGTGGGAACTGGTCTATTCCGTGACCGACCCTATGAAATATTATCTGAAATGCCTTTGCCCTTCAGAACCTGCCAGATTCGATGAAACTATCATAAACCCGGTCTCCCGCAAACCCATAGGAACCAGAGGTCCGAGAACCCTAATCCAGGCTCTTCTTGAAAATTCAGTTATAAAAGTTACTGCAACACAGCAGGTAGATGCCGCACTATACAAAAAATCTTCCGACTACATGGCCGAGGTCAGAGGAATGTTCGAAAAGGATATTATTGAATGGGATATCGGAATCAAAGTTGAAAATCTGAATCTCAAAAGCAATACTGCTCCGCTGAACACCGTCTCCGCGTTCCAGGAAGTCATAGACGCCGAACTCCAGAGCGCGACTGAAAAGGAGAATGCAAAGGCCTATGCCGTGACAGTAGTTGGCGACGCTGATTCGGAGGCTTCAAGAATATTAGCTGATGCCAAGGTCTATAGGACACAGATTGTATCCGACATCGAGGCTGAGCAGATTTATTTCAAGAAGATCCTTGAGGAATATAGGAAGAACCCCCGCTCGGTGCTCATCGCGCTATATACCGACACTGTCTCGAACCTGCTTGAGAACGTTAAGGAAAAATATATTATTCCGGAAGACAGCAACGGCAGTCATGAGGTAAGGATCATGCTGAATCCTGAACCCAGGTACCAGAAAAAGGACAAATAGAAGGATAAATGACGTATGGCTGAACTGACAGCTGAAAAGAAGGTCTTTGACGCGCACAGCGAAATCTGCGGCTGTGATCACGACCACGATCACGAAAGCGGCGGGGCAGGCCACAGCCGTAGCCTCGGCAGGTTGAGCATTGCGCTTGTCGGAGGATTTTTCATACTTAATTCATATATCCTGAGCTGGATCCAGCCTGACCAGTCTTTCTCTTCGGAACTCAGCGCCATTTTCGGAGCCGTCATACTTGCCCTGCCGATTTTCATTGTAGCCTTCAAGGATCTTGCAAAAGGCAAAGTCTACATGAATGAGCTCGTAGCACTGGCCGTCCTTGCCGCGCTTGCCGGAGGAGATTTCAGGACTGCCGGAATAATTTCGTTCTTCCTGCTGATCGCAATCATCATTGAATCAAGGACAGCCCACGGCGCCCAGAGATCCATCGAGGAGCTCATCAAGCTGACTCCTCGCGCCGCCAGGAAAATAACTGGCGGAGAGGAATCCGAGGTAGATGTCCTTACGCTTGTCATCGGAGATGTCATAAGGA
>JANYBI010000283.1 GCA_025360875.1 Lentisphaerota bacterium | reverse complement strand
TTAGTATACAGCGGGGAAAATAGCATTTCAAGATAGTCAGCAGCCAGTTTCAAAAGTAGTCAGAAGTCAGAAGTCAGAATAATAAGATAATTTGAGTTCAAGTTCAATTCTGGATTCTGTCTTCTTACTCCTGGATTCCGTGTTTTGAAATTCCCTCAGTCCATTTCCGAGTCAAAAAAGATGGTTCCATATAAAAACGAAGCTTGGGCAAATAGGTTTTGAAGTATGTTGGACTTTCCCGTCCTGCGCTTGTCGAAGGGAGCCCGACATTTCTTATATTGTTAAACAGGCGGGTTAAAACCCACCTTACTTATGATGTAAAAACACCCGGCGTCCCAGGATTTACTGGCGGATTAAGGCTGTCGACAAAATCTATTTCCAAGAAGACTTTAAAATCATATATATAAGTATAATGACGTTTGTGATGATGTTTGCATAAATAACTGGATAAAGAAATGGTTTTATATAAAGGGTTTCGCATTTTCTCATTAACAGGAGAATGCTGAAATATTCAACGATTATTGACACACAACAACCAGCAGCAGCTATAATTGATAACATGATTATCCGGGATTTCCCTGCGATTGTTAAAACTCTGATAGTTTCCTTTTCTTAATTTTCTTCTTCTTTTGTCTTAGTTCAAGATTTCTTCTCTTTTCTTTTCCTTCTTTTCTTCTGCATTTGAGCCGAGGGGATTTCGATCTCCGAAGGAGACCCCGAGGCTCATCCCTTTGGATTCCAGGTTTTATTCCATCACGCCGCCTTCTTCTGTGCCGGCTCTTCCGGTCTTTTGAGCTTCTTGATGAGTTCCGGGATGTACTTGCAGCCTTTCATCCTCCGGAACCCCCTTTCAGCATCGAGAAGTCCATAGGCTAGCCATCTTTCTGCCTGGTCAGTCTCTGCCCTCCACCTCTTCACCCTTCCTATCTTGGCCCTGACATTCCGGAACGCGTTCTCGATGAAATTGGTGCTCAGCAGTGAGACGTTCAGGCCCACAGGCGCATCAATGAGGTGCAGGGCGATGATGTCCTCCCCGGCTTCCTCGAGACTCTGGAGGGCATTTGCGTTCTTCGCAGCCAGGAACGCATGGAGCTCCCTGTATATCTCCCTTGCCGCCTCCGGTCCCTGTGCGTTGCGAAGCCTCTTGAAATAGCCGGAAAGTTCTGAATAATGACGCTTTGAGAGATATCCCCTTATGTTCCTCTCCTTGTGGATCAGGCATCTCTGTGTGACTGCGTCAGGATAAAGGGCGAGTACTGCGCCCTTCAGGGAAGCCGAACCGTCGAGGACGCTGTAAAGCCTTTCAACAGGCTTGAACCCGCGCCTGACAATCCTCCTGAGAAGATCGTCGCATACCTCGCGGTTCTCGCTGCCTCCAATCTGGTAGTCAAGAACAAGCTTCCGCCCGTCACAGGTCATCCCTATAGCCACCACCGCCGTCAAATCATCGCTCAGCTTTATCCCGTCAAGGATCAGACCGAAGAAACTCTCTCCTGACAGATCCCTTCCACGGAGTTCTTCGACCTTCTTCAATCCCTCTTTAACCCAAAGGCGGCTCACGGAACTCTTCGATGTAAGCGGACTTTCCGGATAAACCATCTTCTGGTCCCTTCCGCTCACATTGGCCATCAGCGCCCTCATCAATGCATCACGGACGGCTCCGGCATCCCTGGCGGCAGCATAGCTCGCAAGATGTACCTCCTTGCTTCCGTCTGAAGTCTTCCGCCTGACGCGCGGACGATCCACACGCTCATTGCGCCCCTCCAATATACAGACTCCTTCCGCGTTCCCAGCACGATAGGGAGACTCGCCCCCGAACGGATTATACCTCGGCCCGCAAAGAGACTCCACTTCCTTCAGCATCACATCAACAGTTATGGAAAGCACGGCTCCACGTATGTACTCCCGAAATATCGCTCCGCCTTCACTTTCATCCGCTTGACTCAGCTCTCCCAGCAATGTAGCTTCCTTCATGATGGTCTCCTTTTGTTTGTTTACCCACCGGTATTGTATACCGGCTTAAGGAAACCATCATGTTTCTATTTTAACAACGGGAGAAATTTTTCCTGATTATCGATATTATAATATTATAGCTGTGACTATGGCTATAGACTCCCTCTGACAGATTTAAAACACCTACGGTTATGGGCGTGACTAAAAACACCCCCATGATCAAGGATATTAAATTTGCGTATAAACTGATCAAATACGGATATTTAAACGACTGCTTATAGTGATATATTGCCCCTTCGATTCCAACACACATGACCATTGTGTATAAAAGCCATTTCCACCAACCTTCTCCAGCGTCAGTCATGCACATTATTATAATTGGACCAGGAACCACTGAATTTGCAGAGACAGTAAATGGAATAAGAAAAATGAGGATAAATAGATACAAGATTCTGTTCATAATAGATCTCATCTTAATTTTTATTCCTAACGCTTGTGTTCTACAGTGGTTTCATCTCTGCTACAGGTATAATGCAAAAACTTGCGGATCGGCTGTAGCGCTCCTGCGCAGTCTCACCTGTACCCGCAGTGTCCGGCCGGCAAGACTTTCCTGATTTTTGCCGGTCCAGGAAATCTTGCAGTCAAGTCCGCCGGAACCCGTCACCCGGCCGTCTGCAAAACCGGGAATCAGCTGGAACTTTTCGTCGAGCAGGTCAACGGACAGGCCTTCAGCGCCGCTGGCATTGATGCGAAGTTCGCAGGTTCCAGACGGAAACGTGATCGGTGCGGAACAGATGGTTCCTTCATTTGCACCGGGACTGAGTTTGAGAGCGCCCCAGCGGTCGCGCGGAATTGTAGCGAGAGCCACCTCAGACCAATAATATGCGGAAATGTCTTCGCCACGTGTACCTGAATTGCGCCAGCGTCCGTGGTAGATCCTGGTCTCGTCGCCGACGTTGAGGATCCCGTTCCCCTGGCAGAGAATTGTCTTGAATGCGCGGTCAGGCACTTGTGTCGCCGGGGACTCCTCATGGCTGATGAAAGGCTGTCCCGGCGTCACCGCCAGCTCGCGGAAGCGCAGGCCATCGTTAGAGACGAGCAATCCCAGGTCGCAGGAGATATTGACGAAATCCTCGCCGAACGGATGATTGTGCCACACGCCATATACCCCGACGCAGACATTTCCGAAACTTGCCGCACCTGCTCCCATATGCACCTGGTCATAGCAATAGTCCATGCCACGTACTGCCGGGTTGGCAGGCTCGGGAAGCGCAAACGTCCACTGCCAGAGATCAGGCCAGTGATCGAAGTCATAAGTGGAATGCGCAATTCCGGTGCGTCCGCCTGCCGAACCGCCTTCGGCAAAAGTTCCTCCTCCAAAAGCGGTGCCGGGAAAATCATGTGAGTGGACGATATACATGCCGTCATGCTTCATGAAAGAACAGTGTTCGACAAACTGGTTCACAAACGGCATTGATGACACCATCCATCTGATTCCATCGGGCGACACTGCGCAGGCGATGCTTGGCTTGGAGCCATACTCCGGGATGGGCGGATCGGACTGGTCGGGGAAATACTGGTAGACCATCTTATAGCATCTGCCGGGCTCCGGGTCGGCATCGTCGCGGATGACGGAGACGCCGCTTATAATTGCGTGCGGCAGGTCAAGCGCGTTGTTGGCGCGGCTGCCCTTGAACAGCACCTGACCGAGCGCCGGTTTGGTCCAAGTGATACCATCGTCGCTCTCGGCGTAGCATGGCGGCCCCTCGTGAACTTCGTATCCTTCCTTCTCACCGATAAGCCAGCCTGGATTTCTTGCCAGCTGCTGCTGCTTGCGCGGCGGCCAGTCGGGATTTCTTCCAATATGACAGGCGTAATACCACATCCGGAACTTGCCCGCGTCATGGAGCACGGTACCGTAGAAATGCGCCGCCAGATTGTCGGGAGCATTGCTTTCCTTCGGACTCGGCACCAGCACAGGCTCAGGTCTCACCGTCGGCCTGCTGATGTAGAGGCAGATATTCTTGCGCAACGGAAGGGAAACATCGTCAATCGCCAGAAATGTTCGTCTCATGGGCTTTCTCCTCCTGCATTACGCTCAAGCTCTGGTAACCGGCGAAGCCGAGTTGCCCGTAACCGCACTAGTTCTCTAAAATTTAATTATTTCAGTTTTATATGTTCTAAATTGAATTTTGTCAGATGAAAAATTAATACATGCATTGACACAATCCCAAGCTTGATCTTCCGAGAATTTTCTAAATGAATTAATGTCATCCCCTTCAATATCAATAATAATATCAATTGATTTTGTATTTTCATTCCATTTGGCGTTGGCATTCAAAATATATGTTCGTTCTTTAAATTCATCCAATAAGTCAGGAATCCCTTCATCTGCTTCGGGTTTTGTAAATCCTAAAACTGAAATTGATGTGCGCACTGCATTCATTTTATTTTTATAGAGAACAGTGTATAAGCCTCAGGAAGACGGCGGAACCGGATTACCTGAAGGCGTTTGATTATCATTTTTTTTCTTTTGAGATGGCAAGAAATGGAATTTCTCTTTTTTTCTGTATTTGTAAATCAAAAGGGCGTTGATAATAAAGACAACAACCAAAAATCCCGCTGTTAAGAAGCCATGTAATTTATTGCTGCAGTATATAATGATAATACCTGTTAAAAACCACATCGGTAAAAAAACAAATAGTCTTCCTCTGATTCCACACAACTCTGAAACACATGAAAGAATATAAAGTAAAATTATCAGAGGAATATCAAAAAGACGTTCAAGAATAAATAAGGGCTGTGAGGAGATGACTGAAATTGCTTTTTCAAAAATGAAGACAAGCATTCCATAAACTGCCAGAACCAACAATGCCTCTATGTTTATTAATACAAACATTCTTTATATTCCTTCCTCCTGCTCACAGAGGGGATATCTCGAAATCGTCCACCCAGACAACTCCTTCGCCCTGGACATCGATCGTCAACTTCCAGATATGGGCGAGGTGCGGGAAATCGGTTTCGAAACCGACGAACTTCCAATCGGTCTTGTCTGCGATTTCCAGACTGGCTTCAGGTTCCGTATATTCCCGTTTGCCCTCGAAAACAATACCGTCCGTCTTAAGCGCCACCTTACCCTTGAACGCGTCGGCCTTCACCCAGAAGCCGATACGGTATTTCTCAGCCAGATACGGTCCAGTACGATACGACGGCCCGACGGGATCCAGCGTCGGCATACCGGCTTTTTTCACTTCAGCGGCGTCGATGCGCATGGAAGACTTGTCGTTCCGGCCAACGGCATTGTCGATCGCGTATCCACCCAGCCAGCGCGTCTTGGAATCGCCGGCCACGGCCTGGACGACGTCCGTGAAACTGTTCACCGGTTCCACGTTCGCGAACATTTCCCGGTGGTTCGCAGGCTTGTCGTCGGGCAGAACGCCTTCCTTCAGGATCTGCTGCACGCGCTGCGGCGTCAGGGCATGGATACGGATGTGGCCCTTGTAGACATCACCTTTGGCGGCGGTACCGAACTTGTTCGAGTTGGTCAGATCAGACAGCGGCGCGAAATGCTGGTCCAACCCCCAATGGCAGTAATCTCCCCAGTATGTGTCCTCGTTGTCCTCGGCGAGTTCCATCACGAACGCCCAGTCATCCACAGTCGTACCGAGAAAGCCGCCCTTCTTCACGATCAGGTCTGCGAGTTTCGCAAAATTGTTGTTCTTGAACTGGTGGTTGGCGGGATAATATCCGTACTTGCCGTCGGTGCGCAGGTAGATGCAATAGTTCGGATTGCTACGGCATTGCGGCATCTTCGATGTTGCCGGTGCGACCGCCTGGTAGATGCAGGGATCGGCGACGTTCAGATTCCATTTCTGGATCTTGCCGTCAACCAGGACTTCAACCCGCGTCTTCAGATCCCAGATGTATCCGACGGCGGGATCATAGGTCAGCGTCCAGTCGCCATAGCCTTTGCAACGCCCGTCCTTGTCGTCCTTTTCCGAGGAGAACGCCAGCGTCTCGCCTTCCTGGCTGACCTTGAGACGGCGCTCTTCCTTGAAGTTCAAACATCCCCAGGTCGCGACTGTGTCGTTGCAGATCATCGGCATGAGGCCGGGCACCATCTTCATTTCCTGGAACGAACCTTTCTCGTCAATGTGCGCCACAGGTTCGTCGCCATCGAAGATGTAGCGGCGTCCAACCCAGTCGCGGAAATGGAAATCCGGCTTATGCACCGGAACGGCTTCAGGCTTGGCAGTTGCCGTCGTGACATTAATCTTGCCAAATGCTACGCGGCTTTCGCGCACGCCAAGTCCAAC
>JANYBI010000227.1 GCA_025360875.1 Lentisphaerota bacterium | reverse complement strand
TCTGGACCATCCTGCCCTTGCTGGCGGGAGTCCCTTCCTTTGCAGGAAAGTCGTCCTCTTTATTCCCGCTCTTGCCGGATTTCTTGAATTTTTTGACATTTTTCATTATCTCTTTGATATTGCTGGTGGTAATTCCAAACTCATAAATGACTTCAGTACCTTTTATCCTGATCTCATCAATGACCAGCTTCTTTGAAAATATTGTGCCCATATCGACATTAACAGACAGCTCTACAAGCTTGAAAGCATATTCAGTCTGGAAACCCTCGGGATTCCCTATCACGAAATTCTTAATTCTGGCCTTTCCAGTCAATATGGAGAAATTGAAGCTCTCCATCTTGACCGGAGTTCCTGTGACTCTCGGCACAAAATCCTCCACCCAGGCCTTTACAATGCTCCCAATGAAAAAATGGAGGAGGACTACCAGTGCAATTATCGCCACACAGAAACCAATTGCTATTTTCTTCAGCCGTTTTCTGGTCTTTGGTTTCATGGCTTATCAAATACTCATTTATGTTTTTTCGGCGCTGCCATGTGCACAGATTCGCCATGGACGGCATGTGCCGCCTCCATCATGGCCTCTCCGAGTGTCGGATGCGCATGGATCGCCTTCCCAAGCGCCTTGGCCGTGACTTCAAGGTTCATCGCCGTGACAGCCTCTGAAACAAGATCCGTCGCATGGGGTCCGACGATATGGACACCAAGCACCTGGTCCGTTCCGGCGTCCGCAATGATCTTGCAGAATCCGGAAGTCTCATTTATCGCCATCGCCTTCCCGAGCGCCGCAAACGGGAATTTGCCGACGTTGTATGCGATATTCTTCTCCTTGCACTGTTCCTCGCTCAAACCCACCGTCCCGATCTCAGGACTCGTGAATATGCATCCCGGAACGAGATCCTCGCGGAATTCGCAGCTCTTTCCAGTCGCATTGTCCGCCGCGCAAAGTCCCATGGCGCTTGCGAAATGCGCAAGCTGGACGCGTCCAGTAACATCGCCAATGGCATAAATGCCGGCAGCATTAGTCCTGCATTTCGTGTCAACTGGAACCCACCCTTTTTCATTGGCTGCAATTCCGGCGGCCGCAAGATTGAGAGATTTCGTCACCGGCGCCCTGCCGATAGACACAAGCATGTAGTCCGCTGAAAGTTTTTCCTTGCCGACGTTTCCACTGACACCTTTTGCGTCAGCCTCTATCTTCTCCATCGGCGAACCTACGTATATCTCGATCCCCCTCGCCTTCATCTCCCTGGAAAGGATCTTGGAAAGTTCCTTGTCCTGGAGAGGAAGAATGGTCGGCATCATTTCAACGACAGTCACCTTCGTCCCAAGCTCCGCGAAAAGACAGGCGAACTCGCATCCTATCACGCCGCCGCCGAGGACAAGCAGACTTTTGGGAATTTCACTTATTGAAAGGAGTTCGGTCGAGGTGATGATGCGTTTTGACTTCGGTATGAATCCCGGCACGACCGGCTCGGAACCGCTGGCAATTATGAATTTATCAGCAGAAACTTTCTCCTTCTTGCCTTCGGCAGAGACCACATTGATGGTTTTCCTGTCGGCAAAAGAGGCCGATCCTGTAAACGATGTGACACCGGCATTTTTCAGGAGCATTCCTATTCCGCCGCGGAGCTTTTCGACAACTGAATTCTTCCTGCCGAGCATTGCCGTCCAGTCAGGGGAAACTTCTCCGCTTATCTTTATTCCGAAATCGGCGGCGGTCCTGGCCTTGTGCAGGACTTCAGAGGAAGCGATAAGGGTCTTTGTCGGGATGCAGCCCCAGTTCAGGCATGTCCCGCCGAAATATTCCTTTTCCACAATTGCGACTTTCGCACCGTTATTAGCCGCCCGGATTGCCGCCACATAGCCGCCAGGACCGGCACCTATCACGCAGATATCGAATTTTTCAGACATAAATCACCTTTCAGATTATAAGTTTTTCAGATGATATGAAAAACTTATTATTATATAGTTCACTGGGCATAAACTCAAGTGGATTTGATGAGTAGCGCAGACATTCCTGTCTGCGGCATTGAATTCTTCTCGCATTCTCTCGTGTTCTTTCCCCTAAAAAACACAGCCAACAATGGCTTCACTACAAACTATGAAGAAAATAGCAGCTGACGACACAAGTATGCCAGGCCTCGATGAGGCCGGCATTACTGGCGCTTTCATCTAGAACAGCATTGTTTTTTCTTTGCTTGGGCAAAGAGGGAATCCTTCTGGCTGAGCTAAAAATACCTTTACAGGAAAACTGCCAGTTGTTAGGATGTATATCGTCCCGTCTGGCTCAATTTGACAATATATTCTCTTCTCTCCGGCAACCTCCTCAACAAATTCTTCTGGAGGGCTCTTAGGCTTATAACTATAATATAGTTCTTTAGTGTTTACAGTTATGCGAAACGCATCTGCATAGGAAGGATCTAATATCTTAATCTTGCTGTTTTTATCGACTTTAAAAGATGTGTTAGCTGTGCCTGAGAATTTTATTTCGATATCGTTGCCTGTATTATTATACAAAATTAAATATGTAGGTTTTGAGCATCCGAAAAAAGAAGCGAATATAAATAATAACAGATATGACAAAAATACTCTTCTATTCATAATGAATTCCCGTGCTGGTTTACCATTGTCATACCCGACTATATCTTTTCTTCTACGTCTTTCAACGTCTCTGGAGCCTTTTCCGGGCATGCTTATGGAACGAGCCGTGTGAATTTCCCAGCATGATATTGATATTCTTTTCCCATATGGTAATTTTTATTTTGAGTTATGCAGACATTCTTGTCTGCGGCATTTGAGTAACACGGACATTCCTGTCCGTGAATTTTAATAAATATGAAAAGGCCACAGACAGGAATGTCCGTGCTACCCCATGAAGAATTATCACACAACGGCATTTTACAGGCGCGGACTTCCTCATTGGCATGTTACAGATCACTCTTATTTTGTCACTTATCGCCTGAAGAACTCCATTCCCAAGGATGTTTACAAGGAGCTTAAGACGGAATACGAAACTGCCTTGGGCAATGCGGAATCCAGTTTACAACTTACTGAAATTGAAAGAAAACATTTCCTGAAGGTTGAAAAAATACTTGATGGATGCGATTATTCTCTTCTGGAAATAAACGATGAAATCTCTGATATGATCGTTAAATCCATGGCATGGATTGAAGAGAATTATTGCTGGAAATTCCCTTCATATGTCATTATGCCTAATCATGTCCATTGCTTGATGGTTGGAGCAGAAGCAAAAGTAAATCTCGTCCAAGTTCTGAAAATGCTAAAAGGATGGACAGGCCGAAAAGCAAACATGATTCTTGACAGGACTGGCTCTTTCTGGGCGCCGGAGAGTTTCGAAAGATGGTGCAGATCTCCACAGGAGGAGGATAAAGTCAGGAGATATATCCGGAATAATCCAGTAAAAGCGGGCCTCGTGAAGAACTGGAGCGATTGCAAATGGGTCAAGTAAGTAGCGCAGACATTCCTGTCTGCGGCATTTGAGTAGCACGGACATTCTGTCCGTGAAATTTAATTAACAGGAAAAGACCACAGACAGGAATGTCTGTGTTACTAAAATGCAACATAAGACAAAAGTCTCAGCTGTAACATGCGGATCATACGATCTTCCTCTGCTCGAGGAGGCGGTCAGGAATGCCGTCGAACTCGCCGGCGGCTGGCCCGAGAAGATCAAGCCTGGCGCAAAAGTCCTGGTCAAACCTAATCTCCTGAGCGCCAAAACTCCTGACCAGTGCGTGACGACCCATCCGGAATTCGTGCGTGCCGTAATCCGCGAACTTCGCAAAAAAGGTGTCGAGAAAATAACGATCGCCGACAGTCCGGCAGGTGTCTATCCGTGGAAGGAGCTCTGGGAGAAGACCGGAATGAGGAAAGTCGCCGACGAGGAGAATGTCGAACTGCTTCCGGTCGAGAATTTCGAGAGGGTCGAAGTACCTGGCCATGGATATATCCCGCTCCTGAAGGAGCTGAAG
The DNA here is from genome assembly GCA_025360875.1 of Lentisphaerota bacterium. Taxonomy (GTDB): domain Bacteria; phylum Verrucomicrobiota; class Lentisphaeria; order Victivallales; family GWF2-50-93; genus GWF2-50-93. The sequence goes on along the minus strand of JANYBI010000227.1, from coordinate 7,020 downwards.
TCGTTCGATGTTTTCATATCCCTTCCAAAGCTCAAGACGCACATCCTCACGAAAATCACTGTTGCCGTCAAGAATTCATACGGACTGGTGATCGGTGAAGCGAAGAGCGCGTTCCATGCAACCGCCCCCTCCCCCAGGAAAATGTCCGACTTCATCGCCGCCGTATATGGGAAAATCAAGCCGGACTTCGTGATTGTGGACGGCGTGGAGGCGATGCAGGGCGACGGTCCGGCAAACGGCAGACCTTTCAAGTCCGGAATAATCATGGCCGGTTATGATGCGGTAGCCGTCGATTCATGCGCCTGCACCGCCTATGGATACAAGCCTGAGGATATCCCGCTCCTGATGAAAGTCACCGCGCTCGGGTATGGCATTTCAAACAGGAATGACATCGATCTCGTCGGCAATGCCGCAGAAAAGCTCGGTAAACTTAAAATACCGAGATCAAAGTCCGACATCCTCTACCGCTTCCCTGAATCCATGTTCCATCTACTGACATTGATCCTGACTTACCGTCCATTCATAGTTAAGGACACCTGTATCAAATGCGGAAAATGTTTCAAGGCTTGCAGCCAGAAGGCGATTCTTTCAGAAGGCGGCGGCTTCCGTGTCAATCCGAAGAAATGCATTCTCTGCATGTGCTGTCTGGAAGCTTGCCCTGTAAAGGCCGTCGAACTCAGGTCGCCATTCCAGAAACTCATGGCGATAATTTCTTTTTTCCAGTTCCGGAAAAAATAAATTATATTTCGTGTGCTTAGTGTGTTTCGTGGTCATGTTTTTCTGTGTATTCAGTGTGTTCTGTGGTTAAAAGATATCTTTGGAGGTACTTATGATACATCGTTCAAAAGATCTGAAGTGTGAAATTCGCGAGAAGATGCGCGGAGGAAACGGCAAAGTGAAAATCGAGCATTTCTGGGAGCCGAAGACTGAACTGAAGGCAAAGACCAGACTCTGCGCAAAGCTTACACTGGAACCGGGTGACAGCATCGGATTCCATACTCATGACAACGAAGAAGAAGTCTATATCATCACTAAAGGCGCTGCCGAGGCCGAAGACAATGGCAAAATCGAAAAACTATTCCCCGGAGACACGATCCTGACCGGTGGCGGGGCGGGTCATTCTATAAAGTCAGTCGGAACAGAACCGTTGGAAGTGATTGCTGTCATTCATTGCTACTAGCCACTCAGAAAGTAATAGCTTAGTCTTTCCTGGGACTAAGCATATTGGTAGCACAGACATTCCTGTCTGTGATCTTCGTTTTAATTAAGATTTCATGCTGATAATGCCGCAGACAAGAATGTCCGCGCTACTTACTTAATCCATATCCAATCGCTCCAGTTTTTCGCTTTGTTACATCGGGGGCCCAGAGAACGGGAAAAATGTCAAACTAGACTGAAAGGCCACTCTAGAACCGGTAAATTCGCTAAATTTATTAAATTTGCCTTGCCATAGTCAGCAAGCTAGGATATTATACTGCAAAACTAGGAGGCTTGAACATATGAATACCATGAAAAGACTTGCCCTGATATTTGCATTTTCAATTGGGTCGGCAATCTCAATGTCCGGATTCTGCGCGGATGAGAAACCTGTCGCCAGCACTCTTCCGAAAATCGACGAGACTCTTCTGCGCGAGGCAAATGCCTCAATCCAGAGGGGAGTAAATTATATGACAGACCGCCAAGGCGAGGACGGTTCCTGGTTACATCATCCCGCCATAACCGGCCTTATCACGATGGCTCTTTTGAACAGCCATTCCAAGCAGAATCCCGAGATAAGACAGGCTGCGGTTGAGAAAGCCAGGCAGTTCATGCTGAAGTTCGTACAGAAGGACGGTTCGATCTGGATGGCCAATGTCGAGAAGGAGTATCCTAATTACACTACGGCAATCTGCCTTGCGACTCTCGCAATGATCAACAAGCCCGAGGATGAACAGGTCCTCCGCAATGCTAGAAAATATCTCATCGGCTCCCAGCTTGACGAGGACAACAAGGACAATCCGACCAAAAAAGACAATCCTTCCTACGGCGGAATCGGTTATGGGAAAGCAGGTCCTGGCGCACCGGATCTTTCCAATACACAGTGGGCGCTCGAAGCCCTTTATCTCACTGACTATCTCGACAAGGAGCCTAAGGCTAAAAGTCCTGAAGACTCGAAAAAGGCCGATCTCGCCTGGGGCAATGCCGTAATGTTCCTCAACCGCCTCCAGCACGTACCCGAATCCAACGACCAGGTCTGGGTTGTAAAGGACAAGAACGATCCCAGCTACGGCGGGTTCGTCTACAAGCCCGATGAAAGCAAGGCAGACGAAAAATTCACGGAAAAAGGACTCCGTTCGTATGGAAGCATGACCTACGCCGGACTTAAAAGCATGATCTATGCGAAACTCAAAAAGGACGATCCGAGGGTCAAGGCTGCAGTGGAATGGGCAAGTAAGAACTACACTCTCGACCAGAACCCCGGAATGGGTCCTGAAGGCCATTACTATTACCTCATAACCTTCGCCAAAGCCCATGCTGTCCTCGGTGACGAGTTCATCACCCTGCCAGACGGAAAGAAAGTACAGTGGAGGGTTGATCTCATCAAGAAACTGCTCGAACTCCAGCGAGGCAAGGGAGAATGGTACAATGACAACGGACGCTGGATGGAAACTATTCCCGACCTTGTCACAGCCTATTCGCTGATCGCAATGGAAGCCGCCCTCGGCCCGTATATGGCGGAATAAAAAATGGAACTGGATTTGCCGTTCCATTTTTTATAACGAATTGCAAGGCAATTGGGAATTTTTTCATAGTTAATCCGCCTCAGGCGGATTAAGCTCGCAAGAGCTGTTCCAAGGAATTCATCTGGTGATTACCAATGTGATGTCGCTTCCGCGTCTATATCCATAAGGATCCGCAGAAATGCCCACCCGTTGTCCTCGAAATCTCTTCCAACGGAATAAAGCCAGTAACATTTTTCCCGAAGCTTATTTGTGAGCCGCTCAAAGAGGCGCACTTTGCTTAATTCAGCATCCAAACTCCAAACACGCAAACTAAAGTTTGTACTCCAACTGTCACTTCCAATTTTACTGTCATATGCAAATTAAATGTTCGAGTCCAAGCTCTTCAGCTTGTCTTTATTCTATAATTACTTTAATATTCTTTTCATGCTGTTTCAAGGAATGCTCTATTAATTACCAAGCATAAGAATCCCCATGCCAGCAGAAACATGACCGAGATCTCCGACTCCCTTGGATTCTCATCCCTCTCAGTCTTCCTCCGCTGGCTGAAAACAGCAGATGATCCTAGGCAAGTCTGAACAGCCTAGACGAATTTTTTACATCTCTCATCCATTACTTTAAAACAATACTGCCATTCACTGATGCTGATTCCGTTCCCGAACCGTCTTTAACTTTCAAGTAGACAGTTTTTGTCCCTGCCCCCGCACTCAGAATGAAGGCTGGAGCTTTCGAGTATGGCAGCCAAGCAGCTCCGTCAAAGTCTGAGTCTTCGCTGGCCATATAATGAGTGGGAGCGGTGCCTGCTACTGTGCTATTCAAAGTGACCGTCTGGCTTGTGGTCGCAATGGCATTGCCATTGATCTGGAAAGAACTGACAGCCGGTATGATAAGCGCGAGTTTAGCCTGCATTGCAGGACTCAACTGTTTGACAAGCTCTGCATTGTAGACACCGGTAGTCGGATCGACATTGGGTCCCTGTTCCGCCGGAACCTGGTATATCTGATGGCCTGCGAGCGCATATGAACGCGAAGTCCATGCGGGTGCAGACGCCCCGACCTCGGCAGGAGCCCTGGCGGCAGGATCGACATCGAGCGCAAAGATCGAGATGTTATTATCGCTGTTGCGGACAATCTCAAAATGGCGGAACTGCTGGGGGAAATCGCGTAACGACGGAGTTTCTACTTCCCAGAAACCGTGTGTAAGATCGCCAGTGTAATCTGACGATATACCCGCCGCGCCCGGAGGCTGGTTGGTAATTGCGCTACGGTGTACATGCCCCGACACCCACATGATGAGGTTCTGGTACGTCCATAGTTTCTGGAGCAATGCCTCTTCGGAGATCATGGAATACGTGGCAAACAATGTGTAATAGGATGGAGTATCTGGGTCCGACCACGTCGGTGGTGGCGCATAGGGGTGAATCGGGATATGCGCACAGACGATCATGAGCTCACCGGCGGCCTCACCTTCATCAAGCTCTTTTACGAGCCAGTCATAGCGCTGATAGTCGAGTGTGCCATTTGCGCTTCCACCCTTGTCGATATCGTCGAGGACAATGACCTTGAGGGGAATATCAGCCCTCGGATGGAAGGTATAGCAGAGTAATCCGTCATTGATCAATTCATTTGTGACTCCGTGCCCTGCCGGCAGCGTAGTGGATTTCAGGAATTCGCCCATCCAGTCCCTGATCGAAAGCGAACGGCGATCCGGATCAGGGGCGACTTTAGGGGGATTCAAGTAGTATTCGACAGGGCCCACATCTATTATGTCCCCATACTTTGTCGTACCGTCAACGACACCCATGTAGAAACCGCGCAGACTCAAGCCAGCGTAACTTGCCGAGGAACTACCGAGGTTGAGGATGGAGGAGCTGACAATGGTCTCCTTTATGTAATCATTCGCAAGCAGGCAGCCAGTCCAGAAGGGATCGTGGTTGCCCATGGCCTGATACCATTTTATCGACTTGTCGAGTCCAGCCGCCTGGTATGGTTTCTGATAGTCAATGGTCGTGGCTCCCAGGTGCGCGCCGGAGCTGGGGGTGATCCTCTGGCCGTCGAAGACATCGATAAACCACCTGAGCTCGTTGTACTGGTTGTTGTTGACCGCATCGCCTAGATCGATGCCGAAATCAAACGGCGTCCTCTTGTTCAGGACGTTGACTGTCTGGATCGCGGCATCAAGGACGTGTGTCGTGTAGAGAATAATCGCCGAGTACGCAGAAATATTGGACAGGGGACCGGCTTCGTAGCCGTAGTATATTGCCTGAGCCGGGGATTCCTTGTCGGTGAGATGGGTGTCGCTCATGCTGAAGAAAGTCAAAAGAGTCGCGGCCAATGGATCCCTGCCCGATACACCGGTAGACATGTCTATCATGTTAGTGAGAAGGAAAGGAGCGGGCCCACCATCAGGATTAAATAAACCGTAGCCGTTTACCGCGTATTCGGAGACCTCACATGGTAAAAGTGCTTTTGCATCAGCAGGCACGTCTATGGCAACGATCGTTTTTTCGAGTGTCGTGTAGACATCTTCGGCAATCGGGTAAGTTGGCACATTTGCTGCAACCGTCAAGGTCTGCGTAACCTGGGGCGCGGCATTCCATGTGGCATTGTCAGCCTGTTCGGCAGTAATGATGCTCGTACCGGCGCCAGTGATATGGATTTTGCCGCCGACAATGGTCGCCACATCCAGATTCGAACTGGCGTATGTTACCACCAATCCAGATGATGCGGTCGCGCCTGGTGCGAAATTCGCAGCGCCGCAAACCTTGTCCGGCAAGGCATTAAAGGTGATCGTCTGATTGATTGTTGTCACTTTCACGGTCTGCTTGACCGCAACTGCTGCATTCCATGTGCCATTGCCTGGCTGTGTCGCGGTAATCACCGCCGAACCTTTCCCGACAATGTGGATCATTCCTCCGAGTATGGTCGCCACATTCAGGTTGGAACTGGCGTATGCAACAGTCAATCCGGATGACGAGGTCGCATTTGGTGAAAAGTCAGCATCGCCTAAAACCTTGATCTGCGGAGGGGGGAAGGTAATTGTCTGGACGCCTTTGCCAATCACCATGATGGCAGATTTCGTAGCCGCTTTCGCGTTGGGATCGTTCACCGTTGCAACCACCGCATATAAGCCAATATTGGTCGGAGCAGTGCTGTCGCCATTGTAAGTCACATCCACATTCAATCCAGCCGGAACCGTGCTCACCGTAACCTCATGTGGATCGCCATCATACTTCTGTCTCTGTCCAGCAATGGTGATCGTCGGGGTGGCCTGATTGACTGTCAATGACACCGTCTTTTGCGCGACAGTGTAACGGACAGCATCAGTAGGAGTGAAAGTAACGTCCAAATCGTGGGGAGCGCCGGCAGATAATATAATTCCGGAGGCGGGATCGTATTCAAACTTACCTGGGACATTTGCCCGGGCATCGAGCTGGGAAGCGGAGAGTGGCTTGCCGTAGATAATGTCCGCAGGATTAGCCCAGGTGATCACAGGAGTGCCTTGTGCCACTGTAAGATCCTGCGGAACCGTGGGTGCTGCATTCCAGCTGGCATTGCCAGCCTGCTGGGCGGTAATTGTGCTCGAACCAACACCAGTAATATGTATTTTCCCGGATACGATCGTGGCCACCAACGGGTTCGAACTGGTATAGGTTACAGTCAAACTAGAAGATGCTGTCGCGCCAGGCGCGAAATTCGCATCACCGTAAACCTTGCCCGGCAGGGCATTGAAGGTGATAGTCTGATCGCTTTTATCTACCGCAAGAAGTGTTCCAGCACAGATACATATTCCCAGAATGATGGCCATTATTCCCATCGATAATTTTTTCATTCTCCGAGTCCTTCCTTACAAAAGTATTTATTATTATTATTTTAAAGCAATGTTTAAGTTAGCATTATATCTGAAAACTGGGAGGATAGATAGGGCATGTCTAAACGCTGATGCCTTTAAATTTAATCTAGCCATTACCAACCATTTTCGCAATACACCAGTATTTTCATAATTTGCTTGAAATCAAGGAAATAATACGCTAGAATATCGTCATGTTGTCCAAAATGGTGCGCGGGGGATTCTTCTATTCATGAAAAGATGCAATAACAGTTCTAAAAAGCCATGGAAACAACTCTTCTTTTCTGCATTTATCATCTTATCATCTTAGCTCAAGAGTACCGATTTCTTGCTTTCAAGAAGCAGACTCTTTATCCGTTAATTTAGCCAGTTCGAGCGACAAGTCAACAAGCTCGAGACTCATCTCCTTGAAGTCCCGATAGTTTTCCGTTTGGCGCTTTACCTCCTTGTA
>JANYBI010000219.1 GCA_025360875.1 Lentisphaerota bacterium | reverse complement strand
CTTCAATATTCACCGGCGGCAGCGCCCGGTTTACCGTCACGGCTTCAGGTACCGAATCCCTTTCCTACCAGTGGCAGAAGGACAATGCCGACATCACCGGTGCGACATCACCGGTTCTTAACATAACGAATGCTGGAATCGGTCTAAACGGCGGAAAATATACATGCCTGGTCAGCAACTATAGGGGATCAGTCCGCAGCGCGGAGGCTGTCCTGGCCGTCAGAGTTCCGATTGAAGCCGTCGCCGACAGCTACCAGACCGACGAGGACAATGTCCTGACAACTACAGCCCAGAACGGCCTCTTCTCCAACGACGTCGCCGAAGGCGCTACAGCGGTTCTCGATACCGCAGTTCCCGCAGAACAAGGGGTGTTGGCTCTCAACCAGGATGGTACATTCACCTTTACTCCTGCGCTGAATTTCAACGGCAATGTCGCATTCTCCTACCATTTGACCAAGGACGGCTTCAACTCGGCATCGGCAGCCGTCACAATCCTGGTGAACCCGGTGGATGATCCTCCATATGTCGCAAATGCCATTGCCGACGTGACCGTGGACGAGGATTCAGCTCCCAGGACCATCGACCTTTCAAATGTCTTCGACGACGTAGACAACGACAGGACCCAGATAACCAAGGAAGTGGCCGGAAACACCAACGGGAACCTGCTTGCTACGGCCATAGCCGGTGATACGCTCACTCTCTCGTTCACCGCATATAGGTATGGCACCTCCGTCGTCACCGTGCGGGGCGCTTCAAACGGGAAGACCATCGACGCCAGCTTCAATGTAACAGTCAACCATGTCAACCACGTACCGGTCGCCGTGGCTGACACTGCAACTGTCAACGAGGACGGTACAGTATCAATAGATGTCCTCGCCAACGATTCCGATGTTGACGGCGATGCGCTGGCCATTATTTCAGTGACCCAGGGCTCCCATGGCACGACCACGATCACAGGTAACAGCGTAACATACGTTCCGGCGGCGCTTTTCCACGGCACTGATTCGTTCACATATACCATAGGCGACGGCTACGGCGGGATTGCTACAGCAGTTGTGACTGTAAATGTAAACTACGTCAACCACGCGCCGACCGCGAATGCAATCAACGTCGTGTCAGACGAGGATACGCCGGTGACGGTGATCCTGACCGGAAGCGACGTGGACGGCGACGCCCTGACATTCGCGATAGCCACGCAGCCCGCAAACGGCACCCTGGCTGGAACGGCCCCGAACCTTACATATGCCCCCAAGGCTGACTTCAACGGTACCGACAGCTTCACATACAAGGTGAACGACGGGAAGCTCGACAGCGCGGCCGTCACTGTCACCGTCACGATAAATCCCGTAGACGATCCCCCGTATGTGGCCAATGTAATCGCAGATGTCACAGTTAACGAGGATGCGCCACCTAAGACCATCGACCTCAGCGCCGTATTTGGAGACGTCGACAACGATGTCAACCAGATCGCGAAGAGCATTGCAGGAAATACGAACACCGCTCTTGTCGGCACTTCAATAACCGGCAACACCCTTACCCTCACATTTGCAGCCCATGCCAGCGGATCAGCTACCATTACTGTCAGGGGGACTTCCAACGGCAAGACAGCGGATGCCAGCTTCAAGGTGACTGTCAACAATGTGAACCATGCTCCTGTGGCAGTCGCAGATACCGCTACCACCGGTACAGGCAGGCCGGTTACGATAAATGTCCTTGCCAACGATACCGATGCAGATGGCGATACCCTGAGCATTGCTTCAGTGACACAGGGAACACACGGAACAGTTGCCATTGCTGGAACAAGCGCGGTCTACACTCCGGCAGCAGGATATACGGGAACGGATGCCTTCACATACGTGGCAAGCGACGGCAAGGGCGGGACTGCCGCCGGCAACGTGACCGTAACGGTAAATGACGTAAATCAGCCGCCTGAGGCCTATGATGACGCCGCTCTTGCGGAGATAATGGCGAATCCCGCGTCCATAATGATAGACAATCTCGCCGGTACTTTAAGCATCAATCCTTCGAACTCGGCAAATAACAAATTCTCCGTCACCGAGCAGGACGGGCAGAACATAGATCTGAACTATCTCGCTGCACAGGGTGTTGGATACGACTACACTGGAACCGCCGTAGCGATGTCCGTGAAGTCAAAGGGGCAGGGCAGGACTCTTGTCATCAACGGGACTGAACTCGACGTCTCGACTTCAACGAGCTTCTCGTTTGCCGGAACCATGTCCGTCCACATATGGAATGAGAACCAGAAGAAGAACGGGGCCAAGAAGGGCAACTGGATGGTCGAGTTCAGCGGAACCCGGATAACCATAACTCCGGCTCCGGCCGGCGCATCAGCGCTGCAGGGGCCTTCCGTCGCAATCGACGTCCTTGCCAATGACACGGATGCCGAGGATGATCCGCTGTCCGTCTTCAGCGTCACCGAGCCGCAGAACGGAACAGTCAGCATCAACAATGACGAGACCATCACCTACAAGGCAGACTCCGGCTTTACCGGTTCGGACAGTTTCGAATATACAGTTTCAGACGGCAACGGCGGGATTGACACTGCAACGGTCTCAGTCGGCGTGATTTCACAGAATACCGGAGCCGTGTCCGCCGGGTTTGACAGCATTGAAGGTGATCTCAACATCGGCACGGCATTTACCATGAAGCCGGTTGTCGGGAAAGCTATTGACATGAAAACACTTTCCAAGGGAGGCGCTGCCTACCAGTATTCCGGAACTGTTTCAGAGGTGATGATCATGGCCAGGGAGCAGGGAAAGACCATTGTCGTTAATGGTGCCACTATTGAGCTGAAGACAGATCTGACATACGTCTTCACCGGAAACATCCTGGCTGTAATCGCGAACAGGAACCCGAATGCAGTTCAGACCAGCTGGTGGCTCAACATGAGCGGCCAGAATATTTCAATGTCCCTTGCGCCGTAATACGCTGCAAATGGAGTTTCGGGAGAGGATCAGTTTTCCGGTGGAGAGATAGTGATTACAGCGGGTTCCGCATCGGGGATGCTGGCCTTCAATGTCTGGTTTCCAGTCTTGGCCGCTGATTCCATGAATTCCGGAGACAGCGTCAGCTTATATTCCACAAGTGAGTCTTTCTCCATTCCTGGGCCTATGCTGATCCCATTTGGAGCATCCCATGTGATTTTCTTAATCATCTCATCGGTGATCTTGTCACCGAGCAGCTTGATGGATATCTGTCTCTCCACGGTCTGCGCCATGTTCTTCGGCAGAACCAGAGATGAAGGAATTGCAATGAGCTTCCTGCCAACATCGCCAATGACGAGGATTTCCGGAGCCTTCCAGCCTTCGGGAGATTTGACAGGGATGCTTATCTTGCATTTCAGGATGCCTGGAGTTTCAGTCTTGATGGAGACTTCCAGGGAATAGGATTTCTGAGACTCCTTCTTCATGACCACCTTTGCCGGATAGGCGCAGTCGACTACGGGATCGCCAATCTCTACCTTGTCGTTGTCCGCCTCAAGCATGAACTTCTCCTTGAACTCCCCGCCTTTCTGAAGCACGCCGGCGTAGACCATGCTTTTAGGGCTGATACTGAGAATTGGGACGGCAGTGCCTGAAAAGTTGAGCGTAGTGATCTTCTGGTTGGGATCATTGGTCTCTATGTACGCGTTCTTGCTGTACTGTCCGTAGATTGAGTCGCCCTTGACCGTAACCGAGAACTTGGTGCTTTCACCGGGATTCAGATCCGCCTTATCAACCTTGTTCACGGCGCAGCTGCAGTTGTTGCGGATCTTCACAAGCTTCAGGAGGGAGACGCCCTTGTTGGTGATGGTGTAGATAGCCTCCTTGGGCAGCCTGGCCTCATAGGATCCGAAATCCACCTTTTCTTTGTCCACGCTAATCTGTGGCGGCAGGGTGTCGGCGGCACCGGATTTTCCAGCCACAAGCATGATGTAGAAAAGCAATATGGAATATTTAATCTTCACTGCCCATTCCGTTATCTACAGGGCTGTTGCTGGTCTTGTACATTATCCAGAGCATCCAGCATCCTAACCCGATGGAACTCCACATGATTATGAATGCCATTATTCTTACTGCGAGTGCGACGTGTGCGTCGTACTCTATTGAGAGTCCGGGAATACGGTCAAGGAGGTATTCCCAGTCGGTGAACCTGACTTCAGCGGGTTCATCACCGGTTCCGAGGGTGACCAGAGGCAGGACCTGCGACCGGGTGTCTGCGATATATGTCGCCGTCGCATACATATTCACCGAGAACCATGCCCCGCAGAAGGGTATCGCGAAATATTCCCCCTGTTTCAGGAGCGCTATCATGGCGAACACCGGAACAAGATGCTGGAGGATTGTTCCGCCTGCGTAGTGCATCCATTCCCCGAAAAATGAGAACAGCGGGTGCCCGACTTCATGGATTACCAGGTCGAGCGGCGAGAATGGCGTCCAGGAATCCGGCCTTATGGCAAGGCGCGCCCCAAGGAAGCAAAGCAGGAAGACCAGCAAGGCGCGCCCAATTATTGAACGTCCCTTGCTCCAGTCTCCGATTATTGCACCTATATCCATGAACTCTAATATACCTTCATAATTTAAATAGAAAATATGAGTGCAGGATGAAATGCATATTTATACTTCATTGGACTCGCGATCACAGAGACAGGAAGATCGATGAGACATGAACCAATGGTTTGTGATACCGCACTTCCAGATACCAGCTTTAACCGCTTTCCTGAGGGCTTGCAATAGCCTCCCTGCGGGATATTTTATCTGCATCATCGGGTTTTCGAAGGACAAGCAACAGAAAGGAGCTGTGACCGTGAAAAAGATCCTGGCGATAATGTTGGTTTCTGCATCGTTCATCCTGGCATCATATGCAGAGACCGGAGCTGCGAAGGAGACAACCCCGCCGGCTCTGGGCAAGCCCGCTGAAATAGCCGAGGCCAAGGTGCTGAAGGTATTCTCAGCGCTTATTGACGGTGCGAAGTTCCGCGCTTATCTTGTGAAATGGAAGGACGCGGAAATAATAGTATCAGATCCCTTCGGAAGCAGCGACAGGAAGGAAGGCGACATTATAAAATTCGCAGTCCAGAGCATGGAGATGCCAGACAAGGGCATGGCGGTCAGGTTCTCGCTCATAGACTTCGCCGGTCTCAGGAAGCTCGAACCTAAATCCGCTCCATCCGAGAAGACCGTCCAGCCCGAAGCGGGGAAGTGACACCTGTCTGTAAATTAAGAGCAAAGGTATCTCAACAGGAAATTGGCATATTCTGTACCTTCAAATTCTGAGAGAGGCTATGATCTGATATAATGTCACTCCTGTACCTTTCATTTATGATCGCATTTAGAAAAGAGGAATAGTGAGAGAAAACTGCTACATATGTAACTGTGCTTCAGCTGAGACTTGTGAAGTGTCTGGCAGGCCCATGCTACATGTGGATTGTCCTGCATGCGGGTACTATATTATCAGCCGAATGTTGTATACATCGAAAACAGGTGTCGACGATAACCAAAGGTATATACTTTCCGGATTCATCCGTGAAAATTCTCCAAAAGACAGTCCTATAGTGATAGGGACGGATAGCATTAGGAAACTAGCGGATCTCGCCGTTGTACCTAAAACACCAATGGACAAGATGAACAGGATTATGCAATATTTCGGTGGCATCTCAAAGGAGGCTGGAGCCGGAATAGCCGTTGATCCAGATATCGACTATCCTGTCGCATATGCCAGAAGTCCTGGCGAGTTCGAGTTCCTCATCAAGAACCTGAAGGATGCCGGACTGATTGACTTCATCGGAAATCTATCTTATGCCGAGTATAGGGTAACAATCGACGGATGGAAATATCTGATGGATATCTCCTCCAAGACGAGGATTTCGGACATCGCATTTGTCGCGATGTGTTTCAACGGGGAGTTTGACGTGGCGTGGGAGAAAGGTTTTAAGGCGGCACTGGAAAAATGCGGATTTAAGCCTGTCCGGATCGACCTTGTCCAGCATAATGATGATATAAGCGATAAAATCATAGCTGGAATACGTCAGGCTGGTCTGCTTGTTGCCGACTGTACTGGACTGAGGCCGAATGTCTTTTTTGAGGCAGGTTTTGCGCTGGGATTGGGAACGCCGGTGATCTGGACTTGCCGCTGCAATCAGATTAAGGACCTCCCTTTTGACACAAGGCAGTATAACCACATAGGCTGGGAGAGAGAGACAGACCTCTATGAAAAGCTCGTGGACAGGATAATGGCCACAGGGCTTGCCGGGAACTAAGGCATGAAGTCAGGCGGATATGTTCAAATGGGATAGGAAGCATTAATATATCTCAGGAAAGGACTTCAATAATGAATACAGTCATATTTTTAGGTGCAGGAGCATCCCGTACTGACGGGGCACCTCTCCAGTCAGATTTATTCAAAGACTATTTTGAGTGCATAAAAAAACAGTCCCAGCTTACCAATTCGCATATGGAAAGGGAGCTGGCAACATTTTTTGACCTGATGTTCAATATTGATGTAGATGGCGGTTCCCTGGAAATGATAAATTTTCCGACTTTTGAGGAGGTGCTTGGTATTCTGGATCTGGCGGAGTCAAGGAATGAATCTTTCAGGGAATACGACCTTGACAATATTGCGTCAAACTGCAACAGGCTGCGCCAGATCAGGATGTTCCTGATAATGCTCATGGCCAAGGCAATCAAGGAAAAGGTTCAGAACAATACAGGAAGGGGCTATCATGAAGTTCTCGTGAACAAGATATATGAAATTAAAGGTTCCAATACATCGGATATCTCGTTCATCAGCACGAACTATGATATCCTGATAGACAATGCACTGGCGGGATACGCCAGTGCAAATCCAAGAGGAGGAGAAAACATCGATTATGGCCTGGAATTCACCAATTTCACAAGGGAGAACGACTGGTGCAGACCTGGAAACCATGCTGTTAAGCTTTATAAGATACATGGCTCCCTTAACTGGTTATACTGTTCTGTGTGCAATACTATCACCATTACGCCGTACCAGAAGGGGGCCGCAAATCTGATTGCTGATTATACAAAGCTTCCCTGCCGTGAATGCGAATCAGTCCTTCTTCCGATAATCGTTCCTCCGACATATTTTAAAGACATGACAAATATCTTCCTCAGCCAGGTTTGGGCTCTTGCAGAACAGTCTTTACGGAAATGCAACCATGTCATATTCTGCGGTTATTCATTTCCGGATGCGGATCTGCATTTGAAGTACCTGCTGAAAAGAATCCAGACAGGCAGGAAGGGCAATTCCGTTCTGAAATATTCAGTAATCAACAATTTCATGGGCAAGGAAGAGAACACCAGAAAGGAAGAAAATAACAGATATAGACGGTTTCTCGGAAGAGATGTTGATTATACGGACCTGTCTTTTGAAGAATTTGCGGAGAATCCGGGAAAAATTATAATCTGAGGTGTTGGGATTTGCTTAGCTCGGGAGATGCCCCAGCCTCTTTACCGTGATCGCAGTCCGTCGTCTGCAAGACAAGATCGCATGCATATGAGAAGAAGGATGAAATAAATATCACGAAGGGGGCGTAATGAGCTATTGGATTGAAGCGCATTATCCACCGCTGGCGGGGGATACGAAAATCGAGTATGGCATATGGATTCAGGACGGGAAACAACGGTTTGCCGGAGACCTTGCTAAAGGAGACTATGTCTTGATCTACCAATCGAAAAAAGGGAAGAACGTCATAAGGGAAGAGCTCAATGGAAAAAGAGTTGTCAGGTCCCAGGTCGGCAGGGAGGGACTGATTGCCATTACTGAAGTGACCGGGACACTATATAAAGATGACAACATCAGGGAAACCACCTATACTGATGGGGTTGTAAAACGATGGTGCTGGAGGGCTCCGACAAAGGTCATACATACCAATGGATACGTGCACCGGAGGGATGTCAACAGCGTAATTGGCTATGACACGAATTATACCTGGTTCGGTTTTGGCAAAGGGCACGCCGGCATAATAAGGATAAGCGAAGAACAGTTCAACGAGCTTGTCAGGATGTTCAACTCCAATGCTCGAACCGAACCGTCAATTCCCAAGATATTCAATTCCGGCGGACACAAGAGGGGGAATTCTTTGGGCTGCGAGGAGTCTGAAGCACATAGGAAACTGAAGGAATACGTTGCGAAGTATCCCGAACTTGTCCTCAATGAACAGGGCATCAGGCATATCGCCACCGAATTTGCATTCGACACCAATGACAGGGCCGACATTGTCCTTGAAGACCGCTTCGGAAGGATAATCGGCCTTGAGGTCGAAGTCGATGTCAGCTCCGATGCCTTGGAGGGTGTCCTGCAGGCGGTGAAGTACAGGAGGATGCTTGAAGTTGTAAAGCAGAAGGAGCTGGGACAGGGCAGATCCGTGCTGGTGGCCTATTCAATAGCTCCCGCAATAAAAGAAATATGTTCGCTCTATGAAGTTGAAATATTTACAGTCGACAGGGCAAAGGTCTAGTTCGGATATTCCATGAACCACCAGAGAATATCCCGGAGCGATAGAATCAAGCTGCTTAAATGTGCGAATTCACTTGAAAAATAGAAGACATGGGAATCTTGTTGTTTGAAACCAGCCGCATCAGCGTTCGTCCCGGGAGATACAAGAATGATTGATCCAACTGTTGAGTGTAAGAGTTTTTTGGCAGAAGCTATTGCCAAAGCGATCAGCACCCTCTTGTCTGAAAAGCACCTCTACCAGACAGTCCGTGTCGATACGGCAGAAATTGACCGCGCAATAGCCCCCTTATGCAACAAGAGTACGAAGCTGGCTTCCGGTACGGAAAAAGCACTTCAGGGTGTACTTGAACTCAAGTTCATGCCATGGGAACCCAGAATCTCTGGAAGGCCGATGCCAGTTCCCATGTTTGCTCCCCAATTCGTGCAGTTTGACGTGCCGCACATAAAAATATTCTGTCCGAAATGCGAACGCGACGAACCTCATAATCCACATGCCGGCACATGGGGGAACATCATCCGCGCTGTAACTCTGAACAGCGGGGATAATCAGTCTCCGCCGGCCCAAATCATCGATATCTACTATGAGTGCCAGTCTTGCAAAAAAAGCATTGTCACTTTCACGATATCCAGAGAGAATTTCAAGCTTACACTCGTCGGGCGCAGCCCTATGGAAGTTGTTCCAGTCCCCTCATTTATTCCAAAGGAACAAAGACATTTCTTTTCCGATGCGATAATAGCCCGCAATGCCGGGCACACCCTTCCCGGGCTCTTTATGCTGCGTACCTTCATAGAGCAATACGCCTACAGCAAGCATTCCGACAAGAAAGAATATGCCGATACTGCCATACGCGCATACATGGACTCCTTACCGAGTGACTTTAAAACAAGGTTCCCGTCACTCCAGCATGCCTATGAGCAGCTGAGCATCGCCATTCACTCGGCGAATGCCGATACTTCGCTCTTTGAGACGGTTGAACAGCAAATTAGAGAGCATTTCGACGCCAAGCGTCTTTACAGGATATGAAGGATGGCATAATGGCAATGGGGTGTTCTATGGCGAAGTGCAACAGCTCGAACCTTCAGATTGTGTATGGCGGATATGGATCTGGAAGGTCATATCTATGGCATTGATAAGATCATCTGCGTGTAGCACGTTGTTATTAGCTTAGGCGACGAAGAACTTTGATTAAAAGGAGGGAAGCGCATGAAGATCAGCCATGAAATCACTTTTCATGGAGTAGGACAGGGATTGTTCGTCAGCGGAAAAGTAAGCTCGGAAGGCCGGTGCCTGGACTACGTCTACGACTGTGGAGGTGAAACCTCCTCAAGGATACTCAAGGGGGCGATCGGCGAGACTGCCAGCAACATGGATGGTTCAGGGCTTGACATATTGTTCCTTTCCCACCTGCATCTCGACCATGTCTCCGGACTGCCATTCCTCCTTAAGAAGCTGAAGGCCATCGGAGGCGTGAAAAACGTGGTGCTTCCTTACATGTATCCTGCAGAACGGGCAGCCTTGGCGGGTTTTGCCGATGAGACAGGAGGATATCCTCCAGATCCGTCAGGGTGGTACTTGAAATTTCTGAAAGCCCCGGCGGCGTACCTCGTCGAGCATGGCGTTGAAAAAGTATACTTTGTCCATGGCGGGGACGGTCCTGACACGCCTCCTCTTGAAGAGATTATGCCTCGCCCTCCAGATGATGAGTCTAACAGGAATAATCAGGGCAGAGGAGATGGTGTCAGATGGGATGTAAAGTTCATAGGAAAGTCCAAAGTTGCCGAGAACGAGAAAGATGCATATGCTGCAGAAGAGTCAGCCGTAGGCGGTGATGCTCTTTCCGGGATAGAATGGCTTGATTCTTCCAGTTCCAGCATTGGTGTTCCGGACTGGTTCTTCCTGCTTTATAACAAGAAGGCTCCAGATCATAAGCTGGTCCGCTTAAGGGAGGACTTCCATGACATCCTTGCTGGCAGGTCTATTGAAGATGTCCTAATGGACAGGATGGCGCGCAGCGAAGTCAGAATTGCCTACGAGCATATGTTTGGGGCAACAAAACTTAACGACACATCTCTTGCGGTCCTGTCAGCGGGCCGTGTGCAGCAAGGCTATGGTTCAGGGATGGACATTTTGTCCGAAAGAGTGTCCATGTCTAAACGCGCCAGAAAGCTGCATTCCATATATGTTGAAGAGATAGAGGAAACCAGGCCGCCGTGCGGTTCATTGCTTGGAACTGTCCTGCTTGGGGATCTACCGGCAAAAGAGGAATGGGGACATCTCTCAAGGAAGTTCGGATTGGCGGCGGTCGGGAGACGGACCCTCGTTAGCACATATCAGGTTCCGCATCATGGTTCTGTGAAAAACTGGTGCGAACACCAGGCGCAACTTGCCGGTCGTCCGACATATGTTATCAGTGCTGGAATCCACAACCGACACGGGCATCCATGCCCTGAAGTTCTGAGGGACATCGCACTTTCAGGCAATCCCGCAGTTTGGGTGAACGAAAATATGACATTCCGGCATACGCAGGAAATCAACTGACAATAATCTTTGGGGAGGAAGTCTCATGCACAGCAAAAACAAGACGGTTAATGTAACGAAGATTAGGTTTCATATGATGGAGTCGGTTCTGCTGCATCACACCTTCACTCCGCTAGAAGGGTACCATGACTCGAAATGGGCTGTCTGGGAGAAGCGTATAAAGGATGGGCACCGAAGCGAGGAGAAGAGCATTTCCAGGCAGCTTGAAAAATGGAAAGCTTCGGCAGAAAAGGGGAACAGCCACTATGATCCTTCTGCTTGGATTGAGGATGATTACTGGCAGACATCGCACATTACCAATGCAATGTATGCGGCATTGGTAGTGGCGATCTGGGCCGACATGGAGGAAATGCTCAAAGGAGTTGCCGGAACATGCATCTTCGCCCTGAAACGCAAGGACGAGGTGCCGTACCAGTTTGATAAAATACAGAGATTCTTTATGAAGGAGTTCAGTCTGGAGTTCAGTAATTTGGCTGGATATGAGATGGTAAATGCTATCCGCATACTGAACAACTCGTTCAAGCACTCCGATGGAAGATATAGGCCTGACAAAAGCAAACCCCATTCACTGGTGCCTCCTGATCTGGCCGTAGAATGGAAGTTGGAGGAGAGCAGCGCTATAGAATATTCCAAACTGCCTGTCGGAGGAATGGTTTCGGCTTGCTATGAATTCTGCACCGAACTGATGGAGAGAGTCCAGTCCTATGGAAGGATCAAAGTACTCATGTAAGCAGGTGTATGGGAACTTGGATGGGCAGCCAATATTATTTCGGTGACGGTCTGAATGTTGTCAACGTTTGATATGCGGTATTAGTCCTCAGCAGGAGCATGTTTCACGAAGTAGTCCAGCAGTTGGGAGTAGCGCGGCAAGAGTTTTGTATTGTTTTCATCGCGAAACTTGGATAGGGATTCCTGTACGAACTTTAAAGCACCTGCATATACGTATGAATGGCTTTCTTTTCCCATAAAGGCACGAAAAGGACCGCCGAGGTAGTGGATTATGCATTGCCCGTCAACATCCTTGAGCAGGAATCCGAGGCAGATGTCCGCAAGCATCTTGTTGAGCCTGGCATGATATTCCATTCCTGCATTCTGCGACTGCTTGTGGAGATAGTCGAGGAAATAAGGGCCTACGACAATGCGCGGATATTGGGCAATCTTACTTTCGATTTCATAGGCCTTGACCACTGCACAGCCGGAAAGATCTCCAGGAGCCAGTTCCGTCGCCCACGCACTCTCGACGCCTCCCCTGACAGGACGTCCTGATGCAAGTCCGATGAAGCAGAACCCGCCAAGAGCAATTACCATATTGAAGATGGCATTCATCGGAACCTTGACGCCGCCGGCTTCAAGGGATGCGAAATACACAAGCCCGTCCGACCAGTGCTGTGTCTTCAGGTTGATTTTCGCCAATTCATCGTATTCTTTCCTCTGTTTCTCCCGCAGGAGTTCCCTTAGAGGGGAACTTCCGCGATTCATTGCGGCTCCCAGAAACTGCCTGTTCAATTCCTGGAGGCCCATAATTGCTCCCACAGTTTTCCTGGCCTTGTCGATGAACGCCTGCCTGTCTTCCGGTGTATTGAATACAGGAAGCAGGCCTTGATCCTTGTATTCATCTCTCTGCCCGAGGAGATCGACGAACCCGACTGCATAATTGCTGAACTGCTGTATATTGACTTTTTCGTTCTGATGTGAGCTCATCTTCGCCTATCTGAGTTCTTCTTTCTCTTCCTAGGAGGTATCTTTTCCAGTTTCGGAATAATGAAGCATTTCCTGTCCCTGAACTCCTCTTTCTTTCCTGGAGTCCAGTATCTGACCCTGCGGATTAGAATTGATTCGCGGCTGTATACATCACTTCTCCTCCCGCATATGCTCCCTTTCCCAGGCGGATATCTGCCGTGGAGTATTTCCGACAGCGCGAGTACGCCCGCCATGCTGAATGCAAGGGGAGTCCTCTTCCTCCTCCTGATTGACGCGAACATCGGATATCTTTGCAGTTCCGTAATCTCCCTCCTGCTGAGACGGAACATGGTCTCGCGAGGAAAGGACCCTTTATACCGTTTTGCGATCCTGGCAATATGGGCGGTGGTAGTATGAAGGGACTTCGCAAGATTGGTGTCCAGCATGATCCGCTGCCCTCTCAGGATCAGGAGCTTGTCGTCAATCCAGCCGTCCCTGACCGGTTTCCCTTTTGTCCATATGATTGCCGGCACCATATTTGGGATGCCTCCCTTGATTCTGATGAATGTGCAAACGGATAATATACCTGGAAGCCATGGTACAGGCAACCTGCGAAGATGACAAAGGTGGTTGAATGTATGGAGGCCTGAAGCCTGTAAAGAATCGGCTTTCCGCTGTTATAACATATGTAGAGATTCAATAGCTACACGAAAAATTAACTTTTTAGAAGGAGGTTTTTATGTTCAGTATTGGCAAGGAAGTTTTCATGAAGGCGCTAACGGGTATCGGTAAGGTAATCGCAGGAAAGCACACTCTGCCCATACTCAGCTGCATCAGGATAAGAAGCGCTGGGTCAGAGTCATCAGTTTCGGCGACAAACCTTGATGAGCATATCACTTACGGTTTTGGTTCAGTACAAGGCAGTGGAACGGAAGACATCATCATAGAGCTCACGGCATTGAAGAAGTTCCTGAAGGGTGATGACAAGACCGGCGATATCTGCTTTGAGCGTGTCCAGCCTGACATGGTGAAAGTAGCTGCGGAAATCGCTGGACAGAGGAAAGAATGGCTGTTCAAGGCCGAAGATCCAGAAAACTGGATTGTATGGCCTGAACCACCAGAAGAGTTCCAGCCTGTCAAGTCTGATTTGTTCGAAGCGTTGCATAAGGTGTTCCCTTCGGCATCCAAGGATGAAAGTCGGAAAATCCTTATGTCGGCATTCATCCATGACAAGTCAGTGATCGCTACCAACGGATCCGAACTTGTCGTACTGCCGTGCGAACTCCCGAAGAAATTTGAAGCCACGATCCCGCCGACGAAGATAATGATTGAGGGATTCTTCAAGGAGGATGCCCAGATCGCAGTAAAGATGAGCACGGGAAAGAATCCTGTGGCTGAACGCTTACACGTGAAATGTGGACCATGGCATTATTCCATGCGCTGTCCATGTGGCAATTATCCGAACTACCTGCAGGTGATACCGCCCACTGAGAAACTGACACATTCGATTGCTTTCAGCATGGCTGGCCTCGACG
>JANYBI010000070.1 GCA_025360875.1 Lentisphaerota bacterium | reverse complement strand
CGGCAGAAAAATCGTCCTTGCAAGTTTAGTCATGAAGATCTCCTATAGTTTATGTGAAATAAAAAAACACCTGAAAACTTTTTCATTGAGTTTTCAAGTGTTTCAAAAGTGGTGCTCGGGGTGGGACTTGAACCCACACGGATTGCTCCACATGCCCCTCAAACATGCGTGTCTGCCATTTCACCACCCGAGCAATAATTCTGTCCGGATAAAATCGGATGGGTAACTTAGTATGGTGCCGGATTATTGCAAATAAATTATAAAAATATTTTTAATATTCAGTAGCGCAGTATCCGTGCGTTCTTGGATGCAGGCGTGGCGCGGGAGAGAGCCCAGCTGCGGATATTCTTGATTTGCGATTCCATTGTTGTAGAAAGGGGAACAGTGCTGTTGATGTTCATGGCGATGTCGCCCTGCGTGAACTGGCGGTTCTCGTAGTGCGCATCGGTACGGGCCGCGGATACGACCTGTGCGATTTCAGCCCCGTTCCAGCCGTTTGTCATTATCGCAAGCATCTTGAGATCGAAATTTTCAATGGCGCCGCCATTCTGCCTGATGTAGATGGTGAATATCTCCCTGCGCTCCGGCTCATCAGGCAGATCGACGAAGAAGACCTGGTCGAAACGCCCTTTCCTTATGATCTCCGCAGGAAGGGCATGGATTTTATTCGCAGTTGCCGCAATGAAGATAAGCGGAGGTTTCTCCTGCATCCAGGTAAGGAACGATGAGAATATGTGGGAGCTGATGCTTAGCTTGCCTTCTTCCTCGAGCCCTAGCGCATTTTCGATTTCGTCTATCCAGAGGATGACAGGCGCAACAGCGCCGACTGTCTTCAGCGCCTTGTGGAATGTAGCTTCCGGACTTCCGTAGATCCCTGAAAATACGAGATTCATGTCAAGTCGGAACAGCGGCATTTTCCAGAGGGACGAAATCGCCTTTATCGCAAGGCTCTTGCCGCAGCCGCTGATTCCCATTACGAGAAGCCCTTTCGGCGGTGATATGCCGGCGGCGATGGCCTCCCTGGTGAACACTTTTTCACGTTTTACCAGCCATTCCTTCAGGTTGCCGAGACCTCCTACATCCGTCATCAGCGCCCTGGGAGGGGTGAACTCGAGATAGCCGGTTTTCCTGATGATGATTTCCTTCTCATCGAATATCTCGTTGAAAATAACTTCCCTGTCCGTGCTGTCAGCTTTGAATATGCGGTGCAGGATGCTGTCTATTCCCCCTATTGACAGCCCTTTTAGCGCAATCATTATCTCCTCATGGAATCCATCCGGGATCTTTGAGCCAGCATACATTGCCCTTATACGGCTGAATTCGGCGGAAATCTCCTCGTCGTCTGGAGGAGGCACATCGATAAGATGTATTTCCTCGCGCAGGTTTTCCGGAAGATTCAACTCTGGGCTGATTATGACAATGAACTGTCCGGTTCCGCTCTCGCCGCTGCTGTTGAATTCCCGCAAAGCCCTTTTCACTTCAGGTTTGTACATGAACTCGGAGACATCCTGGAATGCGTATATGCCTCTTTTCCCATCAGCCATTATTTTCTTGATCGCTTCGGCAGGATCCTTGGTGCTTTCGGAGTTCTCTTTGCTTGAAAGGCCTTTGACGCAGCTCCAGGTTTCAAAGCGGAATGATTTTTCGGAGGCGAGTTTCTCCAGGATCGGCAATATGCGGATCTCCTCGGTGCACATCAGATATATCAGCGCCCTCTGGCCTGTGATAGCTTTTTCAATCTGTGTCTTCAGCGATGCCATGTTCTTCCTTTTCAAGATTCAGGGAAAAAGATCATTTAAGTCTGATATTATAGGAGCACGTTCTGCCAGATGCAAGTCCCTGTCTGCAGTTCACTGCTCCATGCGCTTTGCAATCACCCCCTTGAATTTTGTCTTATTTCAACTAACCTTTATTGTTAGATATTTCATCCAATGTGCACCTAATGGCGCAGGCTTGTCCTGTGTTTTGATAATCAATGTCGGAAGAAAAAACAGAAGCGGCTAAACCGGAAAAGAAAATATTCACGCGACTCCTCAAGCTGAGCTGGCAGTACCGTGCCGGCTGCATAGAGGTGATAATTTTCCAGGTACTGCTCCTTGCCTTCGAGATATCCGGTCTTGCCCTCATAGGCGTCGGAGTTGACTATATAAAGTCCATGGCCTTCAGCGCCGCATCCGGCATTGCCGGCGCAGCAGCTGCAAAGCCTCCGCAATGGCCTTTCGGGATCAGACCTCCTGAAGACTGGTCCGCCAGCGAAGTTCTCCTTGCAATTGCGATCGCAAACATACTTTTCGCGCTGATCCGGTATTTGCTGACATATCAGTGCAGCATCTCTATCGTCAAGCTCCTGCAGCAGGGGATAGTCGTGGATCTCAGGGCGAAGATCTATGAGAAGCTGCAGAGGCTGAGCTTCAAGTTCTTCGATTCCAGGACCAGCGGAACCCTTATCAACCGCGTTACCGGCGATGTGCAGTCGGTAAGGCTTTTCATCGATGGAGTCATAATCCAGGGCGTAGTAATCATAATTTCCCTGGCTGTCTATATCTCTTACATGCTCATGATCCATGCGAAGCTTACGCTGATCTGCATGTTCTTTGTTCCTTTCATGTGGGTGTTTTCCGTCTATTTCTCCAAGAGGCTCAAGCCGGCCTATATCAAGGACCGTGACAATGTGGACAAGCTGATCCTTGACATGGTTGAGCGCGTGCAGGGAATCCATGTCGTCAAGGGGTTTGCCCGCGAGGAGGAGGAGCTTGTAAAGCTTGGAGAAGACAATATGGCCGTGCTCCGGCAGAAATGGAAGATTTTCAGGTTTGTAAGCCTGTTCGGCCCACTGATTGATCTGCTGAGCCAGCTCAACGTCATAGTACTGCTCGCATATGGAGGATACCTTGTCATCATCAACGAGCTTCCCCTTGGAACCGGGCTCATAGTCTTCCTCGGGCTCCTGCAGAGGTTTTCCGGACGTGTCAACACTCTTGCGGGCATTGTCGACAACATCCAGCAGAGCGTTGCGGCGGCCGGCCGCGTGTTCGAGGTGCTTGACGCGCCTATTGAAATCCAAAGTCCGAGGAACGCCATAAGGATAAAGAAGGCTAACGGAGCCATAGCGTTCAAAGGGGTTTCGTTCGAATACGATCCCGGTGAACGGATTCTCGACAATATAGATTTCGAGATCAAGGCCGGGCAGTTTGTGGGTATTCTGGGCACTACGGGTTCCGGCAAAAGCACTCTTCTGAGCCTGATCCCGCGGTTCTATGATGTGAACATGGGATCTGTGCTGCTGGACGGCAGGGATGTCAGGAAATATGACGTGGATGATTTGCGCCGGCAGATCGGGGTAGTCTTCCAGGAG
>JANYBI010000065.1 GCA_025360875.1 Lentisphaerota bacterium | reverse complement strand
CCTACCTGGACTCGGCCTTCGTGCTCGCCTTCCTGGACTATCTCGAAAAACAGCGAAGCAATACGATCCGTAGTCGAAATGCCCGCTTGGCGGCGATACGATCATTCCTCCGGTTTGCCGCATTGCAGGAGCCCCTGTCATTGCCAACGATTCAACGTGTGCTGGCGATCCCACTGAAACGATGCGACAAGCCGTTGCTTGGCTATCTGACGCTGGAAGAAATACAAGCGCTACTGAATGCACCAGATGCAGCCACATGGCCGGGCCGGAGGGATCGGGCCTTGCTCGCAACGCTCTACAACACCGGCGCACGAGTCTCGGAGATAGCTGGAATCAAAATAGCGGATGTCAATGTAGAAGGGCGCGCTGCGATTCGGATTCGCGGAAAAGGCCGCAAAGAACGCCTCGTGCCGATCTGGCGCAAGACGGCGCAACAGCTCAGCAAATGGCTGATCGAAGTGAGTGCCGAGCCCGAACGGCCACTTTTCCCAAGCCGCTCCGGTGCGCCCTTGACGCGCTCTGGGATCACGGAACGATTGCAGCGTGCTGTGCAAGCGGCCACAGTGTCCTGCCCGCAACTTGCCGGACGCCGGATCTCGCCACATACCGTGCGTCACTCAACCGCCATGCACATGCTGCAGTCCGGAGTCGACATAACCTTGATTGCCATCTGGCTGGGCCATGAGAGCCCGTCGACCACACATATCTACGTGGAAGCTGACCTGAATATGAACGAGGCAGCACTCAAAGCCGTCAAGCCGCCTGAAGTGCGGGACGTCCGATACAGACCGGCTGGCCGATTGCTACGATTCCTTCAGTCGCTTTGATTATGTGCAGTCGGTTCCACTACTGGTTTAAGGCCCGTTTGTACTGCTGGCGCATTCGTGCGCCGCCACGCTCTCCGCCGGGCACGCTGGAACTCCACATAATCCGTGGCTGCACATAATTCCGTTTATGTATAACTGTACATAAGCGAAAGAACTGGATCCATGTGGGCAGCGAGAAGGCTGGGCCTAAGGTAGCGGCGATACTTTCGGTGATCGAATCGTGCCGCCGGTTGGGTGTGTCGGCACGGGAATATCTTGCCCATGTGCTACCTGGACTGGCCGATGTCAGCATTCAACGGATACCGCAACTCACACCGCTGGCGTGGAAATCCTCAAGAGCCAACGGATAGGGGTTGGTCTTAAGCATACCGTGCATTCACCTGTTAGCTGCGTCGGAGGAGTTTTGACACAGTGCCCCAAAAACCAGGAAAAAGCAGGTGCTCATTTTGACACAGCGCCTGCTTTTTGTGTCAGAATGCGCCTGTAAGTTATTGCATATAATTGGTCGGGGCGGTGTGATTCGAACACACGACCCCCTGCGCCCAAGGCAGGTGCGCTACCAGGCTGCGCTACGCCCCGACTTCTACTGGTCTCTTGATTATAAACCAGTTCCTTAAATTGCGATACTGCCAGGGCTGGCCAAAACGGGTCCATAACCCTCCGGCCGTGGCAAAATCGCGACAAAATCCATCATATTTGAAAACTCGATCATACTGATAACACGAGACATCGGCCGGCCTAATCCGAATGGGGTTAAGCCGATGTTTAACGCCGAATTACGGGAAGCATGGCGTCGTGTAACGTCCCATGCAGGCCGATTTCCAGGAGTAGTGTGTTCCTCCCACAACCATCATTGAATTCAAGAAGCTGGAGTTTTCGAGCCAACTCGATGATTATTGGGTGAAGGCCGGTTCGCCGGACGGCTGGGAGATGGTGGTCGAAGCCGGGATCTTCCGCGAGACTGTCCGCAAGGTGACACCCATAACGTTCCGGGCGATCGGGCCTTCCAACTGGCAGTTCGGACAATTGGTGTTTTCTGAGAATCTTCGGTGCGATCCTTAAGGAATTTGGCGCCACCCGGCGCGTATCCTGACGTCAGTGACGTCTGCGCTATCCGCAATTGCGGTGTTGTCTCACTACAAGGACATCTCATGAAACTCGCGACCTCGATCCTGACGGCGTACTTCTGCTGGCCGGTGCCGCGCCGGCTCCAGCACAGACGCGCCTGGTGCTGCCTCGCCTCAAGGTCAGCGGCAACAAGCGCTTCCTGGTTCAAGAAGACGGCAAACCGTTCTTCTATCTGGGCGACACGGCGTGGGAATTGTTCCATCGCCTGACTCGCGAAGATGCGACGGCGTATCTAAAACTGCGGGCGCAGCAGAAGTACACCGTAATCCAGGCGGTCGCACTGGCGGAACTCGATGGCCTGACCGGCCCCAACGCGCAGGCGTACGGTGAGTTCGTCGGGAAGCGGTTCGGCAAAAAGGGCATCATCTGGATTTCGCGGAGGCGACCGGAACGCCGACCAGAATGTCGCCATCTGGCGCGCCATGGCGCGCGGTATTGCCATCGGTATCAGCAGGAAAGAGGAATACCAGGGACTGGTGATCGGATTCCACCCCAACGGCGGCGCGACATCCTCGCGCTGGTTCCACGCGGACCCGTGGCTCACCATGAACATGCAGCAGACTGGCCATGACTTGCCGGATGCTACCA
>JANYBI010000547.1 GCA_025360875.1 Lentisphaerota bacterium | reverse complement strand
CCGTCTCTCCTTTTATTGAAATTTCGCCGGATGTTTCAAAAAAACTCGACTGTTCAAGTCTGGTGGACGCAAATGTCAACCTCCTGATTGTTGCTGCCACACAAGGAGAGAAAGGGAAGATGTCTGAGGAAGTGAAGGATGTCAAGATCAGTATTCCGTGTGATAATCCCGCCGGATACAGGAAGGCGTTCCTGTTTGTACCGACAAAGAATGAAAACGGAATCGTGTGCAGCGGCCCGAAGCCGATTGACATTGCTCCTGGTGAAAAGAAAATAACATTGCAGATTGGGGATGTCGTATCGGCAACTCCTGTCCTCATCGCCAAGGACATGGGGCCGTTGCTGTCCGTTGAAGCCGTTTCCAACCTCCGAAAAGGGCAGGAATCCGAGATCAAGGTGACATGCTACAATCCGTCATCAAAGAAGCTCGAAGGGAAATTGGATCTGAAGCTGCCCGCTGGATTCGTGCAAGTTGGAACCGCCAAAATTTCGGTGGAACCCTTTGGACAGGCTGGAGCCGTACTTAAATTCAAAGTACCGGCTGACAAAGCGGTTGACAGGGCTCCGGTGACTGCAGTGCTGACATACGGGTCGGCGAAATCAATTCCATCGGTCCCGGTCGATGTAAAAGTCGAGTAATAAATTCCCTGCGGGAATTTATAGGATATGCCCCACAAAAAAGATAAAATAGATTTCAAGTACAACCTTTCGGTTTACTATACGTTCATCAGGCCTTACCTGTGGCTTGCGGGGCTGGTGCTTATCGTGAACTTCGTATTTGAACTGACCCTGACTCTCGACAAGATACTTTTCAAGTTTGTTGTCGACGACGGCACCAGTTTCGTCGGAGGGACGATGTCACGCGAACTCTTTGTTTCGGCGCTTGTCATGATTTCCATTTATTTCCTCGTAATCATCTTCGGGCGTTCGATATTGCGGTTCCTGCAGCTTCACTTCACGAACCGGCTTGAGGCGAAGATGATCTTCGACATGAAGAAGCGCTATTTCCTTCATCTTATCATGCTCTCGCACGACTTCCATACGTCCCACAAGTCGGGTTCGCTCATCGCCCGTCTTTCGCGTGGGGGCAGGGCGCTGGAGATGTTCACCGACGTCGCGATATTTGAGTTTGCGCCGTTCGTGTTCCAGTTCGTGGTCGTTTCAGTTTCACTGGCTTATTTCAGTTCGACATACATGTTTGTGGCGCTTGGAACTGCTTTTGTCTTCATAGCTTTCAGCCTATACATGCAGCAGATAGAGATGAGATATACCTTGGCGGAGAACAATGCCGATGACGCGGAAAAGGGTTTCATCGGAGACGTCTTTACGAATGTCGACGCGATCAAATACTATGGCAAGGAAAAGGCCATAGGTTCAAGGTATGAATCAAAAGCCGGAGCAACTAGGGATGCACAGAGGACCCACTGGGATATCGGACGCTATACCTGGGTTGGACAGAACACGATAATCGGCTTAGGAACTTTCCTCATCGTCTTCTTCCCGATGCAGGACCTCATTGCTGGAAGCATTAGCATTGGAAGCGTCGTCTTCCTCTTCACGACATACGGCAATCTGACCAATCCGCTGCATGGTTTTGTCCGCGGAGTCCGCAATTTCTACCGTGCTATGGCAGACTTCGAATCACTTTTCCGATATGGGAAGATTTCACAGACGGTAAAGGATGACAAGGCTGCAAAACCGATAGTCATCGGCAACGGAACCGTGGAGTTCAGGAACGTCAGCTTCTCATACAATTCGAAACGTGAAATTGTCCATGATTTCAATCTCAATATCAGGCCGGGCGAGAAGATTGCACTTGTCGGACACTCCGGCAGCGGAAAGACCACTGTTATCAAGCTTCTCTACAGGTTCTATGATGTCAATAAGGGGGAAATCCTCATAGACGGTTCAGATATCCGGACTGTTTCACAGGAGTCCCTGCGCAGCGAGATGTCGATAGTCCCGCAGGAATGCGTGCTGTTCGATGACACCATCTATAACAATGTGGCATTCTCAAAGCCGGAGGCTTCGCGGGAGGAAGTGATGCAGGCGCTCAAGTTTGCGCAGATAGACAAGATCATCGAGGAATTTCCGGACAAGGAGCAGACGATCGTAGGCGAGCGTGGTGTCAAGCTTTCCGGAGGTGAGAAACAGCGTGTCTCAATCGCCCGTGCGATTCTCGCAAACAGGAAGATCATCGTCCTGGACGAGGCTACCTCATCCCTGGATTCAGTCACGGAAAGCGAGATTCAGCGCGACTTGGCCGAACTTCTCAGCGGACGCACTTCGATAATCATTGCGCACCGGCTTTCGACGATCATGAGGGCGGACAGGCTGATTGTCCTGCATCGCGGAAAAATAGTTGAGGAGGGTACCCATGCCGAACTTGTCGAGAAGAACGGCCATTACCGTAAGCTATGGGAGCTCCAGCGCAACGGATATATTATTTGAAATAATTGGAACTTGCCCATGAGGAAAAGAAAAAATTCAAGATCGGTTGCCGTGGGGAAACGTCTCGACCCGGTCTTCGACATGTTCTGTTTCTTTGTCTTTTTCGCGCCCTTCGCGGTCATCCCCTTCATCTATGACTATTCGAACCTGCCGCAGGCGGTATACATACAGATTGCTGCCGTGTTTTTTTCGTGCATCATCCTTTTCAGGCTGATCCGGGACGGCAAGGTTTTCCTGCCGGATATCAAGGTGCTTGCGCCTGTGCTGTTGCTGCTGGCCTGGTCCGGACTTTCCGTCATCTGGTCCTGCAACAGATACGAGCCGTGGCCGATGTTGCTGCAGTGGACTGTGGCTGTTGCAATCTTCATCGTAGCCGTGAACCTGGTCAGGAACGTGGGCTCAGCGGCGATTCTACTCAGGACGATGTTCTATTCAGCGGTGTTTGCAGCGCTGATAGGAATATTCCAGTATCTTTCCGGAATCGGAATACTTCCCCAGGAATATCCGCCGGCATCGACCTTCGCCAACAGGAACGTGGCCTCTGAATTCATTGTCCTCTGCCTTCCCCTTGGATTTGGAATCCTGCTCAATGAACGTTCCAGGATACTTGTATTCTCATCTGCCATTGGCATTTCCTCGATGATGCTTTTCCTGTTCTACTCATATACCAGGAGCTGCATACTGGCTGTTTTTACGGCGGCATGCGCCGTGGCGGCAGTCCTGCTCATAATGAAATTCATGGGAAGGCTGA
>JANYBI010000041.1 GCA_025360875.1 Lentisphaerota bacterium | reverse complement strand
GTAAGGGTATCTAGGGTTCGAATCCCTACCTCTCCGCCACATATTAATCCGACAGAGTTCGGTGAAATACAGAAACTCGTTAGAAATGGCGGGTTTTTCTGTTTCTATTGTCCATGAAAGTGCGGTGGAGCTGTTTGACATCCGGGGTATCCAGGGGTATAATTTGAGCACGTACACCAGTCTGCTGTTTGCAGGATCAAAGGGAGAGTTTTTTGATAGGCACATCAGGAAGCGGGGATACAGTTACAGGCAGGTGTGGTAGTGAAGGAGATGAAGAGAAACATGCAATTTCTGCTTTAATGAAGAAGGTTTCCGATGGTATATCCCCTTGGAATCTGATATGTATTCGGGTGATTCTGCTAATGCACGGAGGCATTCATTCATTTTGCAGCTCACCGATTACCACGCTAAATATTATGCCCACGAGCTAACGAAAAGATGTTCTTCCGATAGCCTGGAAAAACTGGCTGCCTCACTGGCAGATGCCCAGGTTGATCTGAACCCTCATCAGGTTGATGCCGCCCTGTTTGCTTTCCGTTCTCCACTTTCCCGTGGTGCGATCCTCGCGGATGAAGTCGGCTTGGGGAAGACCATTGAAGCGGGAATTGTCCTATCCCAAATATGGGCCGAGCGAAAACGAAAGATTCTGATTATCGTTCCATCCAGTCTCCGCAAGCAATGGAACCAGGAGCTGCTGGAAAAGTTTTTTCTCCCCTCTACCATCCTTGAATCAAAATCATTCAATCAGGAAATCAAACAGGGTAAGCGCAATCCCTTCGAGCAGAACGAAATCATTATCACGTCCTATCAGTTTGCCCGTAACAAGTCCGAGCAGGTAAAAGCTGTCAAATGGGACTTGGTGGTTAAAGCAACTTATTAGTAAGAGTGAGTTGTTCGCAATTCGTTGGCTGGTAGTGTAAGCAATCTATCATGCTACGGTTTTTTGTTCCAACCGGGGGACAAATTGTCCCCCCTCTTGAACTGTCGACAATTTGTCGACGTTTAGTTGTCCGAAAAAATCGGACAACTGCGCCTTTTAAATTCCCCCGAATTCGAGGGAATAGAGGTGTTTCACGCGGATAACTTCGGATAGAATCTGATAAAAAATCTGATTTAACAACAAACCGCCAGTTGACTACAAATTGTAGTCAACTGAAAATGCAGGCAGCAGACGGAGCAGAAATCCGGGAAGCTATACACATGAATATGTCAGAAGCCTTCTGACCAATTCCAAATTGAGGCCATCATGGTGAAAAAAACATTGCCGGTTAAAGGTGCAATCTCTTTTGAAGAGATGAAAAAACTCAACGATCATGGGGCTGAATATTGGAGTGCCCGTGATCTTCAACCGCTCTTGGGTTACAGCCAGTGGCGGCGGTTTGAAGAAGCCATCAATAGAGCTATGATTTCTTGCGGTCAGTCTGGAAACAATCCTGATTATCATTTTGCCGGCGCCGGCAAAATGATCGAGACAGGCAAGGGAGCGGTTCGGGAAGTATCGGACTTTCATCTTTCTCGCTTCGCCTGCTACCTGATTGCCCAGAACGGAGACCCGCGTAAGCAGGAAATTGCCGAGGCACAAAAGTATTTCGCTGTCCAGGCTCGTCGTCAGGAAATGTCAGACGCACTGGCTGCCGACATGGAGCGACTGGAGATCCGCAAGCAGACATCGGAGGAGTTCAAGGCTCTTTCCGGTGCGGCGAGAGAAGCGGGTGTGCAGGATAGAATGTTTGGTATATTCCATGATGCCGGTTACAAGGGGCTTTACGGTGGACTTGGCAACGAAAGTATCAAAGCGCGAAAAGGAATTCCGAAGAAAGAAAACCTCATGGATAGGATGGATACCACCGAACTTGCCGCCAACCAGTTCCGCATGACCCAGACGAGGGACAAGCTGGCGCGTGACCGGGTGAACAATCAGCAACAGGCCATTCGCACCCATGAAGCGGTAGGAAAAGAAGTCCGTGAAGCGATCAAACGGATTGGCGGGGTCATGCCGGAGAATATCCCGCCTGCCGAGCATATCAATGTGGTGGAAAAACGGATAAAAAGTACACCGTCGTTA
>JANYBI010000003.1 GCA_025360875.1 Lentisphaerota bacterium | reverse complement strand
CTACGCGATAATATATTGCAAAAGGGAAACGTTTAGAAAGCAAGCGACGGTATTTGGTATTGAAAAGAGTGTGTATGCCGGCGTATATCAACAGGGAGTCTATATCTGAAAAGAGCGAATCAAGGAAATATGTGCCAAGTCCCTTATCCTGTCTCTCATAAAAATTATATCCATCCAGCAAGTCTTTGCTTGCCGCTCCTGATATCCTGACCTTCACTGGATTTTCTTCCTGATTTTGCGCTTGGCATCTTCCCAGTCAACAAATGAATCAGTTCGGGCTTTCAGTGATTTTTCCCTGTCATCCAGAACATCCTTGTGCCATTCCGGAGAGGTGATATCGCCTGCATTCCGGCACAAGTCGTCCCATATGTGTTCCATGGTGGAAATTTTGTCATGTATACTCATCTTTTTCAATGGCAGAGCGACAATCATAATTATCTCCGATTATTCTATGGCAAATATAGCTTTGGGGATTCCTGAATACAAGATTAATTTTGCCTTTTCGAAAACGGTACACATGAATATCGACGCGGCTACGTGCCATAGTTTTCCATGCGCTGTCCGGTCTTTATCTGAGCTTTTTTCCGGTTCATGGCGTATCCAGCACTTCCACCTCAGCGGTAAGATAAAGCCGTCTGTCGCTGAAGATGTCGGTCCATGGCAACTTATCGTGATAGACATCGGGCAACAGCTGGTTCAGGAGCCCGAAAGCGCCGACGGCTGCGAGCAGCAAATGCAGGTCGGGCTTGCCGTTGAGGAATGATGGCCACTCTTTGATCAGGCCCTGTCCGTGCCTGTGCGCGGCCCGGAGAATATCCTTGCGACGGTAGTCTGGCGCCAGCGAGCTCATGTAGGTCAGGCCGTAGAGGGCATCAAGATCCATGTAATTGCCATAGTTAAGCCAGCTTGCGTCCGGCTTTTGCATGGCGAGAATGCTGTCGATCACCCGCTCGGGTAGAGGAAAACGCCGATCGTTGTGCTGGTATATTGGCCAGATATGCGCACCTCCGCCTAACGGCTGAAACGCAGGTAGTTCCTGCGCGGGCGGCACACCCCTGCGCCACCAGCCGGTCCTGGGATCGAGTTCAGCGTCCAGCCAGTCCAGTACCGTGTGACGCCATTCATCCGTGCAGCGGCGGCTCATGCTGAAGCAGTGCATCCCGCCCCAGAATAAGTGCGAACCGCTCCACTGTTCCTGCCAATTGATCTTTTCCAGCCACGGGCCCGCTTTCCCGGGCGTGTCGAAGTTGTCGTACAACCTCACGGGATACTTCTGCCGTCCACCCAGCGCGCCCAATGTACCGATAACCATGCCATTGGCGTGTTCAAAAGAATGATGCGTGTAACGCTGGTAGTTTCCATCCGACATGGCAAAGGAGTTTATGTGGTCGATCCATTCGCGACGCTGATCAGGTGTCAGCGCAGTGCGCAAGTCTTCGCCCATGATTGCCCGCATGATCGCCACGTCGCACGAGGCATACAGCGACGGTTCCTGGCTCCACGGTGTGCGATAGGCACCCGCTCCCTCGCCGGGAACCTGATACGTCCCGGCATACGCCAGTGCTTCGGACCGGATGCGTGACAGGTCGCACTTCAATGAATCATTCAATTCCGGAATAGTCATTTTCTCCTTTTCACGGCCAGTGAGGGTGGCCATGTTCAGATTTCGCCCAGTCTCCGGGCGGCGGCCTTTACTGCGTCGACACATGCGGGATTGTCCTCCCATTGCTTGAACATCTCCGGTTTGATCTTCAGGTCAAGCGCGTTTTCGCCAAGCATCATGTATAGGCCGCCAATGCGGCATTCGCTGTGGCGCCCGCAGCGCAGACAGGGTGGCACCTCGTTCTGGAACCGTATGAGATCGAGGATCTTGACCTGGAAGAAATCTCCGAGCATGTGACGCATCTGCTGCTCCGCGCCATCCAGCTTCATGGCGCCGTCGACAATGAGCACCACAGGCTTGCCGGCTATGGGAATTGTCACATGGCGGTATCCGAAAAAGCGTTCCAGGAACGAGTGGCACATGCCGTTGATCCCGTCGAAATAGACCGGTGTCCCGATGACCAGCGCATCTGCTTCACGAATCGCCTCATACCACGGAAGCAGATCATCCTCCAGCATGCAGCGCTGCGGCCGGGCGCATCGGGCAACACAGCCCTTGCAGCCCGAGTAGGTCAGCTCCGAGAGTTTGACAAACTCCGTATCCTGCCCGGAATCTTTAAGCACAGCCTTGACCATGCGGTCCACATTTCCTTCGCGTCCCACTCCACCTGCACTGAATCCAAGTATCTTCTTCATAGTTTCTCCTCATAGACGCTCAAGCCTCAGGGAAGACGGCGGAACCGGATTACCTAAAGGCGTCTGGTTATGATTATAATTGTCTATCCGTTTCTTCTCCAATTGTTGGGGTAGAGCAACCGGCTTTCTTGCAGATGTGCAATAGCTCTAAAAAACTTTTGACCGGAATAAAATTGTTTTGCCATACTAATAGTATACTATCTCCATGATTTTGACTAAGCTCGGAAAGCAGTACATCCATATTTATTTTCTTACTATCTCCCGTATCTTTATACAGTTTATAAATAATTACTTGGTGTTTTTCTTCTAATTTATTCTCCTTGCTAGGGACGTAAATAACTAAATTACACTTTCCTGTTCGAGGTCGGGGGCAGGGAATATGGAAATTCAAAATTTCATCCTTATATAAACAAAACAGGTTGTAAAACTTCGCGTCTGCAATAGGAGAAAGATAAGAATTTAAATCTTTATCCATAGTATTAGGATGAAAATTCATGACAATTGGACAATCTGTTCCGAACTCAGCCCTATAATCATTTAGGTGTTTAGTTAAAGCAACAGAATTAAGTGATTTATCTTTAATAACAAATTCTTCTACTCCTGCGATGAAAATAGATATTGTCCTTTCATCAGCATAGGGTATTCCTGCATTCTTAAGTCGATAATCATTTCTCAATTTTGCATAAAGGATAAATAACGAGATAGATAGTAAGAGCAATATCAAAGTAGCTATTAATGTTCTTCTATATTTGATCATAACTATCCTGCTATGCGGAATTCCGCCTTCATTTGTCCTGGACGGTGTTTCCCTCGAAGACGATGTCCTTTGTCGTCTCGATGTCGGCGAAGACTCCTGGTCTGGCGTTGTACGGCGACCGTACCCATTTATTGTTGACGATCGTCACGTCCGATGCGTATGAAGCTCCGATGGCGCCGCGGAAAATCTGGTTCTCAATGCGCGACACCGAGTTCACGATGCTGTTGTCGCGGATCACGACATTGCCCGCCGAACATATGTACGCGATGGCGCCAGGATTGTTGATGAAGGAATTCTTCTCGATGAGAATGTTGTTCAGTATCGGATACATTGTCTTCTCTATTGACGGATCCTTCTGCAGGTATACGCTCATGTAGATCACGGGCTGCTTCTCATTCCGGTATGCGCCGATCGGATTGACGTTCTCGAACTTGTTGTCCCTGATGACGATGTTCGACGCGCCGTATCCCTCGCTCCACACGTTGAAGGTATATCCCGTCTCTATCTTGATGGCCCCCATCTCATTGTGGAAGAAACGGTTGTTCTCGACAGTCACATCGTCCGCCAGGAGCAGGAGTCCGCGCGCCTTGTTGTCGTGGAAATACGAATTCCGTACTATGATGTTGTGTGAGCCGAAACGCCTGTTGAAGAGTATGAATCCGGATCCCTTCTGTTCCGGCAGCGGATCCTCGAAGGTGAGCTCATAGACGTTCTTCCGGCCCTTCCCGTCGCCGCTTTTGCTCACGAACTTTGACGTGTATCCGGTCGGCGAATAGTCGTCGTTGCGCAATTCCACCGGATCGCCCGGACGGTAGTAGGAGACATCCATGTTCCTGGTGCTGAGGGTCCTCTCGCCGCTCTTCGAGGCGAAACCTGTGGTGTCATGGACGTTCAGGCAGTCGTCGCCGCCGAAACCGAAATCGCAGCCGTCCATCTTGAAGAATCCCTGCGATCGCGCGATGTGATGATGATCGGCGGAGCAGGTGAGCGGACGTTTGGTCCCGGGACGCAGCTTGATATCCGTGTTCAGGAACTGCCAGTGATGCTGCTCGCCCACGGAGAGGAATCCGTGCCCCGGACATGAGTAGATGGTCACATCCGAGATAGTGAGATGCCTGTTGTCATACATTGATATGCCAACCATGTCGTATATATAGTGGCGGATGCGGAAAAGCATTCCCGGCCTGATCTCCTTTGCAAAAATGGACTGCTTGCCAGGATCGTTGGCGTAAAGCCTGAACGAGTTGTCGGAAAGCCATTCATACTTGGCGGGCGGCGTATCCGCTCTTCCCTTGTAGAATTCAAATCCTATGTTGACGCCGTTCTCGGAACCCACGGACATCGTTTCCGGATCGAGTCCTTCGATGCTGCCGATGCGCATATTGCGTTTCGGGAATTTCCCATAGTCGGGGAACACCGCGTCGAGCGAAGAGCCGTCAGCCGCTACGGCAGTCACTTTCATGACGCTCCCCACCGGATCCTTGTCCCAGTCCCAGTCGATGAGGAAATTGCTGAAAAGGACGCGTTCGCATCCTGCTATTTCGATGAGTCCGCCGCGTTCCTTCAGCCAGATGAACTCGGAACCCTGTCCATCGAATTTAAAGTCCTTGAGACCATCGAATTTCACGGGATCATTGCCCGTAAAACGGTAGACGCCTTTCGGCACGACAAGCTTTCCAATGGAATTAGCCTTGCAGAATCTGATGGCGTCGTTGAATCCCCTGCAGTTGTCGGGATTCTCCGGCTTCGCCCCGAAATCGGCTACGGAGGCTGTGTTCTCCGCGGGTTTTGGCATATCAACTGTGAACTCGGCGGCGCCGGTGGCGACGACAAGAGGTTTCGTGAAAGGTTTTGCGTCAGGTGTCGCTCCGGCAAATGACTCGCCGGTCCCCTCGGTGATGGTGATGTCGTCGACAAGAGCCAGCACCTTGTTCTTCGTGTGGATCTGCAAGGCGTAATGGGACAGGTCATTTTCAGACCTGTTCTTTTTCGTCCTGAACTTCATCTTGATCTTTTTAGCGATGCCTGCCTCGGTGAAGTCGATGCGGCCGACATCCATGGTGTGATCGGAGACGTCGAGCGGACGGATTATAACATGCACGAATGAATCATCCTTCGCCTCCAGTATCTTCACATAGAGAGAGGCTATATAGTCAGTATCCGGCTTGAGAACGCCCTCGGCTGTAAAGAAGCAGGGGTTCCATACCGATGTGCTGTTGCGAGTGTCTAGAAGCAGAGACGCTGAGCCTGACAACGGATTTTCCTTTGTGATGGAAGCATAGGAGGTATTGATTGTAAAGGAACCCTCCTTTCCTTTCTCGAAATCGATGGTCACAGCGGAGGCGTAAGACATCAGGCCGGCAAATACGGTGACTGCGGAAAGTGTGGAACTGATCAGCCTCATTTGAATCCCCAGTTAGTGTGGAAATTACAGGATATAATGGAAAATTAGCATCTGCATGGACAATTGCAAAACCCCTGGCTGTTTGAGAGAGGAACTTGCATCCCGAAGCAGCCCCTCGGTCTTAATCTAGGCTAACCACAGAGAACACAGAGGGGAAAATGATGCTGGCGTGGGGTGTAAGTTGGGTATTCGTAATCACTCTGTGTACTCTAGCAACAATAAAATCCCAGATTCAAAGATTTGAATACGGATTTAAGATATTTAGTTGGTTAGCCCGCTTATTTCATGAGTCTTTGAGAGATTCATTCATAAGCGCTTTTGGCATAGAATCTTGCAGTCGCAAGATCTATGCAAAAAGATGTGACGATTTGTCTTTTTGACAAATCGAACGTGGCAAACCCCGTTTGAGCTCTCCTGAGCTCATCTCGGCCCTTCGGGTGAATATTGCCTCTTCTACGGTTTGTAGCGTAAAGCTCATATTCTAGCCTCATTTTTTAGTTCTGGCAAATCAAATATCTTTAAGTGGAAATACTCATCGTCCCTGTATCCGTAGGCCTGTCTCATAAGCCATCTGATTTTATTGTT
>JANYBI010000001.1 GCA_025360875.1 Lentisphaerota bacterium | reverse complement strand
AACAATAAAATCAGATGGCTTATGAGACAGGCCTACGGATACAGGGACGATGAGTATTTCCACTTAAAGATATTTGATTTGCCAGAACTAAAAAATGAGGCTAGAATATGAGCTTTACGCTACAAACCGTAGAAGAGGCACTTAACTTGACGCGTATGCCCGCAGGGCGGCGACATAAGAACAGCCCTTATGGTCTTGCGTATTATTGTTTCGGCGGATAATCAGCTTGTATGTCTAACGCTCTTAACGCCTCCAAGAAATTGCAGGCTGATTAATCGCCGTATCTATAGCCTGTCAAGAAGTTTTTTATTATTCATAAAGCGGGAACGTCCCTGATAGCGGACAGCGATTTGATTTTATCCATCACGTCCTTCTCCGTGAAGAACCAGCCCGGTGCCTCGATGTGGTAGCCGATCTCGGTCTCCCCGCGCAGAAGCGGAAGCACTGATTCCATGTTCCTGAGCTCACGTCGGGCAACCTCATTCCATGTGGCCTTGTCAAACGGCTGATGCCTGGCGATGATATATGCCGCATAGATGTTACGTACGCTCTCGCAGATGTGCAGGATGATCCGGGCGTTTTTCAGTTCGCGGACCGCGTGCGGATTTGCGGAATTCGCAAGAGCCTGCCCATAGGACGCCAGCCCCGGAGCGAACATGTCCGCAATTTCGCCGAACGCGTCGCGAATATCTGCCAAGGTGTAGCCGGTTTTGCCCCAGACCGTGTCCACCGACTCGATCAGGCGCGTCCCGAGAGGCCTCTTCAGCGGAATCCAGGTCCATTGCATAGGTATGTCCGGAACGCTAGGACGTGGCAGCTCATAGGCGAGGGCATAATTGACAGGGCTGAAATACAGGAATGACTGGTTGAACGGATAGTGATCAAACGCCCTGACGAACTGTTTCCAGGCGCCGACCACGGTGTCGGTATCTACGTCGGCTCCGAAATAGCCGAGGGCCACCTCTTTCAGCGCCGTGTCGTCGGATTTGTCCTTCAGCTCCTTGTCGGTCATGAACCTGTTGAACGCATACGTGTTCAACGAAAACCTGTTGCCGAAATTCCACGTCCCCAGGAAACCGGATACCTCATGCGAGGCAAGCCACCGGGCCTTGCCCAGAAGGTTCGGGATGAGCGGCAGATTGTTGACAGTTGCGATCTCATGTGTCGTCCCGATCTGCAGCTTTGCAAGAACATCAAGCCCTTTTTTCCGTACGTATCCGTAAAGTTCCTGGAACTGCTCCGAAGGTCCGACATATGACAGCGAATATTCATCGATGAACCGGCGTTCGTTGCGGATTGTCTTCCAGCCGCCACGCTCAAAATCGAGCATGACGGTGATCTCGCGGTCAAGCCTGTCGATGATGTCCTTTTCATGAGCCTTGCCCCACGACCAATTCCATGCGATGACTTCGGCACCAGGCGAGGATGAGTGCACGCCCTGGGCAATGGTGTTGACGACTTCCGCAACCGTCTCGGCGACGCTTCTTCCGCTGCAGCGCGGACATTCCACTTTCTCAAGATGCGAGTAGCAGTGGCTGTGATGTTCGGACCGGGTGATCAGCAGCACGCCGCCAAGAGCAGGGCAGGCCTTGAACAGGTTTGCCATTCCTTCCCTGAGGAAATCCCGCACACTCGGATGTGAGGAGCAGAGCGCGAATGTCTCCTTCCAGTTGTCCATGCCAGAGGTTCCGGGCTCGCCCCGGACTTCGGGATGAGCAGACCAGAAAGGATCTTCCTTCGGGAAAGCCAGCGGTTCCGTGAAATACAGGAATACTCGCACACCATGCGCTGCGGCACGGCGGCAGAGGCGGTTGAGCTTGTCCTGGTATGACGCAGCTTCGAATCCAAGCTCGGGAAAGACTTCCGTACGCGTTATGTCCCGCAGACGTGCATGCAGCCATACGGCATTGAACCCGTTGGCGGCAAGTTCAGCGAAATACGAGTCCGGATGCGTCCCGTCCGCCGTTAGGATCTCGTTTGAATAATAGTCCGTGTCCGGTGAACGGAAAATGCGTGTTTTCATGATCAATTTCCCAATCAGAAATAACTTGGATTAAAATACGGCAGTTTGCTTTTATTGCCATTGTATATCAATAGCTTCTTCAGGGTTTATGCCTTGAACAGAAGTGTCATCTGTTGCTGGTTGCATCAATTGTACGCTTGTACCACCTTAGGAAACTCTCGAGTTCACCTGACATGCCTAGCCTGCCAAGCAGTTTTGTCCTGTTTATGATCCTGTAGCGCTTTTTGGCTCCTATGAGCTCATGGTATCCTGTATGTTTCCATTCCGAGGGATGGGAGACAGCTCCGGCGCGCATCATGTTGTAGTCGATATAGAAGAGGCACTG
Organism: Lentisphaerota bacterium; assembly: GCA_025360875.1. Taxonomy (GTDB): domain Bacteria; phylum Verrucomicrobiota; class Lentisphaeria; order Victivallales; family GWF2-50-93; genus GWF2-50-93. The sequence continues at coordinate 116 of JANYBI010000001.1, read as the reverse complement.
GCTAAGATGGGAGCCGTTCTCGATCAACGTCGCATGATACCTTCCGCTCCAGAATGCGCCCTCGCGTCTCATGCGACAGTTGTAGCGCTGGGCCATACGTCCTTGCAGGTACTGCA
>JANYBI010000715.1 GCA_025360875.1 Lentisphaerota bacterium | reverse complement strand
CGGAAATCCTGGCGCTGATGTTCTCGCCCTTGTTCTTCTCGGAAACGATATGGAATTCATCAAGGCAATACGGACCTTTGATGTCGATAAAGTTCTTTTTGAACACCTCAAGAAGCTCGTCTGAAGTGACTTCCTTCTTCTTCTTGTCGGCATAAGCCTGCATGGCATCCCCGATTTCCGGATGCATCTCCTTTGGCGGACGGAATCCGAAGTCCTGTTCGAGGATGAATACGGCTCCACCCTTTCCGGACTGGCTGTTGATCCTTATGAGGCGTTCGTATTTTCTGCCGATGTCGGCCGGGTCGATGTGCAGATATGGGACCTTCCACCCGAGATGGAAAATCTCCTCGGCCTTCTTCCTGGAGCTGGAGCTGAGACCCTTCCTTATGGCGTCCTGGTGTGAGCCGGAGAAGGCTGTGAAGACAAGTTCTCCAGCGTAAGGATGGCGCTGGTGCACAAGTATTCCTGATGCGGCCTCGACGACTTTCACGATCGAGTTCATGTCGGAGAAATTGAGATTGGTCTTTATGCCGCGGGAGTGGATGTTGAGCGCCAGCGTGACAACGTCGACATTTCCGGTGCGTTCGCCATGGCCGAAAAGAGTGCCCTCGACGCGTTCTGCTCCGGCGAGAAGCGACATTTCCGTGGACGCAACCGCGCAGCCCTGGTCATTGTGGGCATGTACGCTTATTGTCGTCTCATCCATATATTTATATCTGCCTATGAAATATTCTATCATGTCGGCATACTGGTAAGGCGGCCTGCGTTCGACGGTGGCTGGAAGATTGAGAATGAAGTTCTGCTTTTCAGATTTGCCCCACGCCTCCTTCACCGCTTCACACAGCTCGATGGAGAATTCAATGTCGGTGTCGGTAAATTCCTCCGGAGAGAATTCATAGGCGATATTCTTCAGGCCGGCCTTCTCGGCTCCTTTTACGATCATCCTGGTGCCTTCCACGGACATCTTCTTGACATCCTCGCGGCTCTTGTCGAACACTATGCTGCCGTGCAGGTCTGAAGCAGCCACATAGCAGTGGATTATGGCCTCTTTCACTCCGGCGAGAGATTCGATGGTCCTGTCGATCAGATGTTTTCTCGCCTGCGTGAGCACGGATATCCTCACGCCTTTCGGTATATGGTTTTCAGTGATCAGCTTCCTTGTGAAGTCGAAGTCGTCCTGGGACGCAGAGGGGAATCCCACCTCGATTTCCTTGAATCCTATGTCGACAAGCATCTTGAAATATTTGAGCTTCTTTTCAGGCGTCATCGGGATAGGAAGCGCCTGGTTGCCGTCGCGCAGATCGACGGAACACCATACTGGCGCCTTCTTGAGCTGGCAGTCCGGCCATTTCCGGTTCTTGACCGGAATCGGCTTAGGATATTCATATTTTGGAAATCTATTCATAATTCTCTTCTGATTCAATAGTAAAAAATTCGCTATAATATGTAATGGCAAACGGAATTTGCAATATTTTTTCGTCCACGCCGAAAAAATATGGATTGAGTTCTCATTTTCTTGAGCTAGAAATGCGGAAAGGACATTGAAAGTAATGCGCAAACTGCTATTGTCTTATTCGTGAAGTTTCAAAGGATCGGTATTGTAGAATCAGATGCAATACGGAACATTTCTTATTGTATTCCATATAGAAAATCAAAAATTAAAAATCGAAAATAACATATGCCTGAATCAAAATCGACAATACAGATGGAGATAGATTTCAAGAAGGAGAAGGGGGGCAACATCTTCAGGGAGAAGCTCAACAAGGGCTCGTTCTATGTCCTAATCGAGACGGCCACCCCCGACAAGAAGGAGGATTTCGCGATTGCCGCAGGGCGCCTGAAGACCATTGAATCATCCCTGGGGAAATATGATGCGATCGGTACCGGCCTTGCCATCACCGACAAGACCGGTTCCTGGAACACCTGGAATGTTGCGGATTTCGCAAACGCGCTTCCGCCTGAGGGAAGGGACCGCCATGTCCTCTATCTCAGCGGCAGGAATTCGACGGTAAACGATGTCGCCGACACGATCGCCCGCTGCAAATCATCAGGATTCCAGAATATCGTCCCCGTAACGGGTGACGGCTACTTCCCCGAGGGCTACAAGAAAAGGCACAAACTCAATTTCGTTGACAGCGTATGCATGCTCAATATGTTGAAGTCAGGGCAGGATGGCGATTTATACTTTGCCGGTTGCGCGATGAACCCGTTCAAATACACGACCTCGGACATTTTCCCGCAGTACTACAAGCTGGTCAAGAAGATCAAGCAGGGCGCTGAATTCATTGTCACTCAGAGCGGATGGGACATGATGAAGCTGCAGGAGATGCGCTGGTATCTTGAGATGCGGGAGCTGCATTTCCCTTCTATCGCCAGGTTCAGCCTGCTTACCAACGACCTTTTCGAGGATATTTATGACGGCAAGAAACCCGGAATACACATTTCCGCGGAACTCAGGAAGATTCTCCTGAACGAGGCGAAATACGGATATGCCCAGTTCGCTTCAGCGCAATGGAGGAGGCTCCAGATCTATGCGGCCGGCGCAAAGTTCCTCGGATATACTGGCATCCAGATTTCAGGTGTCGAAAGACAGGAGCATATCGCCACCGCATGCAGCAAGGTCGCCGAAGCCATGAAGGAGTTCAAGTCGTTCGAGGACTGGCGTGACGGATATCTCAGCTATCTTTCGCGTGCCGACATGACTCCCTATCCTTATCGGTTCTTCATGTTCAACAATCTTTTCACTCGGGCATATCCTGAACTTGCCACGATGAAAGGCGCCGAACTTCCCGAATGCGGAAAATATGAGAAGCTCCACTACAGGATCTGCAAACTGCTTTTCTCGAAGGCCCACAGGCATGCTTCAAACGAACATCTGCTCTCGAAGAAAATCTTCACGGGATGCAGGAGATGTTCGTCGTGCCGTCTTCCGTTCACTGAGTTCGTCTGCCCGGAAACATGTCCGAAAGGCCTTGCAAACGGGCCCTGCGGCGGAACACGTGTCGATGGCACATGCGAATTCGGCGGAAAGCAGTGCATCCATGCGAAGATTTTCCGCCGTTCAGTCTGGCTCAAGGAACTTCATTCCCTCGAGGAACGCTATATCAAGCCGGTGGAGAAGATCTGATTGCCGGTCGGTAGTTGCCAGTAGATGGTCGTCAGCTCCGGCTCTAAGATGAAGAAGATTGCTTTTTTATCCGCTGCCGAGGACGAGATGATTGCACCAATGCTTGAGGCTTGATGAATTACACTCGAATGGCGCAACGGCACCGGTTTTATTTAAGCAATTGATTTTCCTGTGGGATGACTATATAGTTGTATGAAACAAGAGGATACCATGCAGGCTTTACATCAGATAAAACATATTGACAATACTTTGATTACGCTTAAGCTTCCCAGGAATTTCCTGAAGAGGACAGTGGAGATCACTGTTGCTCCCGTTGCAAATACCGATACTGCATGCCTGAAGAAAAGACGTCTCCAGAAGATTTTTGATTCCGTCTCGCATCATCTGCCTAGGAACTATCGGTTTGACAGGGAAGAAATTCATGAGAGATAAAGAATCTCCTTCCTTCCGCCAACGAGGTCGCGCCACGACGCCACGTTCATACCCGTTTTTTCAATTGAAGTAGGCTGTCGCCATGCATCTCGATTACTTCAACTGTACTTTATCAACGCATATGCTTGCCCGTTATTAATTTGCTTGGAACGGCACCAATGCACATTCTGAAAACATCAGCCTTATATTTTGTCAATTGCGCGGGGTCTTACCCTATGTCACCTCGATTGATAATACTTCGACCAGTCTATGTTCGCATTGATAACACTAAGATCAAAACCTGCTTCCTCAATCGAATCAACAAATCTACCATGTCGCATCCTAAGGAATTGCCATGTCGTTAGGTGTTTTATTCGCACTTTGGGGTCTGGATGGGAGGTCATCTTGGAGTGGATATCCTTCAATATTCCGACCTCCTGAATGATGAAATATCCAAGATCGTTTCGGTCTATCGTGAATTCGTCGATAGGGAAACCGTCTTCCATGTACATGTCAATCGTGTCAAGATGCCGGTTCAAATATACAAAGTAAATGTCTTCATCATATCTGGTGGTTTTGAAGATGTCTGAATATCGACGGCATTTCTCATCCATAAAGAGACCTGTTCCAATGATGTGCTTCTCAGCGTGGTAAGCGTTGATGAGCGCTTGACCATAGAAACATTGCAAGTTCTTCAGATTATAATGATCAAAGTTACCAATGGTCAGAAATGCTCTGAAATAGATATCCTTGCCAATGCAACGATACATCAGATCCTGGGCAAACTCGCAAGAGTACATAACAAGATAGTGATGATCATGTTGGGATGCAGGAGCCGTATTGTTGTAAACGAGGACAGTATCCGAGAACACGATGGTAGTGAAAACGGAGTGACTATGGACATGTAGCGAGTCCAGGATAGCATAAATTTCACTTACTTTGTCGGGAAAGTCTGTGACAAGCCGAGAAAAACCAAGAATATCAATATATAGGAGGTATCGCTTCATTGTATTAAATTTAATATGTTTGAACAAGTTATCCAGTTGTTTAATGCGACAACACTAGACGGAAACCTTTTGTGCCGATACTGTAACGATCCAAGTAGGCTTCACGGTCTCCGCGATAAGTAGACTTAATAAGTTCAGGAATTGAGCCAAACCAAGAGCCCCCGCGCCAAGCATCAAAAGAGAAATCCGAAGAAGACTTGATCGTGCATTCCTCTACGTTTCCTCCAACTCCGTACAGTCCCCACTCGTTCTTCCCGCTTTTCTCAACTGGACAGGTTTTTGGAAAACCGTCGTTATATCCATCAATTTTGTGACTAGATTCAGTTTCCTGTCCATTATAATTCCCGTATTTTGGTGGCATTCCATTTCCCCATGGGAACTCGCGATTATCTCCGCACTGGCAGAATGTCGTCCATTCATTTTCAGTTGGCAGACGGTAGATATGGCCGGCGGGTAGCCTGCCGGCCTTCTGCTCGCGTTCGGTCAGCCATTTAGCATATTTTGTTGCATCTCCATAGTCCACAAATATCACCGGCTGGCGGTCTCCATTCAGAGAATGATTAAAATCCTTGCTTTCATGATCCGGCTTAAACTTTCGATACTCTCCGTTCGTCACTTCGTATTTTCCTATCCAGCAGTCCAATGATTTTATCCAAACAAATTCCATGTCGATTTCAGGAATCTTCCAATCGTTGCCAACAGCTGGCTCGGATTTGAGTTTAGTTTTCAGAGATGTGATTTCGGATTTTAAATTGGCTATTTTGGCTTTTGACAAATCTGAAAGATACGACATTTCTGGTGAATCAGAGAATTTTTGAAGAATAACCATTGCAGACTCAGTTGATTCAATCCGTAATGAAATATTATGAGATTTATTATTTGCCTCGGAAAGTAAATGGCTTACTTTACTTTCAGTCTCATTCCATCTTTCTGCTGAGTCTAACTGTTTTTTCTGAACTATTTCTAAAATAAAACCTTTACATTTATTTAAGTAGTCCTGTGCTTTATTTTCGTTTTCATATCCTGGAATACTTGTTGCTGCCTTGAATGATTTTTCAGCAGAAGCCCATTCCTGTGTTTCATAAAATTGAGTTCCTTCAGCCATCAACTTGTCGAATTGAACCTTATTCATTGCCAGCTGTGCATCTTCCAAAAGTTTCTTTGCGGAGGCGTGATCCTCATTGCCTGGAACATTAAGAGCCTTATTGTATTGTTCTATGGCCTTTTCATATTCTTTTGCCGCAAGGGCAGTATTTGCGTTCTCATAGTAGTAA
>JANYBI010000714.1 GCA_025360875.1 Lentisphaerota bacterium | reverse complement strand
AATAGTTATATTAAAAATATATCAAATATTTACATGGGTACAAATATAACGCTAAATAAAAGGATCTATAAATATTTTATCATAGATAAAATCAATGCGTAAGTTGGCATTTAGGGTCTGACTTTTCCTAGGAACTTCGGGCTAAGATTATGGCTATCAACCATTCGGGCCATCTGGACGGTTCACGGCTGCTGAGAAGCATGACGATTGCTATGGCTGAAGGGCCGGCCATATACGGGATCGCCAACGGCACTACTAGTGGTTCGCCCTCATATTTATTTTCAAAGATATGCTCGGAGCTTTGGAATATCAGCTTGAGCGCGATGATGAAAAGAATGATTCCTCCGGCTATGGACAGTGCAGGTTCGGAAAGATTGAATACCGACAGGAAGGCCTTGCCGGCAAAAAGAAAGAAGATCAGCACTGCAAGCGCTATGATGGACTCGCGTATTATGATCTTGTTCTGTTTTTTTTTGTCATAGTGCCCAATGGTAGATATGAATACAGGCACATTTCCGATGGGATCCATGACTAGGAAAAGCAGCAATGTGGCTGAAAGCAGATCCATGTTGAATAAACTCCAAGTTCCAAATCCCAAAATCCAAACATGCGCCTGAAACTTAACCAAAGAGGACTCGGAGAAATAGTCTATTTCCAGTATTTTTCCAGGCGTTTGATGATCATGTAGGTGACAATCCCCATCAGGACCATGATGAACACGAACAGGAAATATCCGAATTTCCAGTTCTTCTCGAAACCTATCATCTGGGAGAATTCGGACATGCCGCCGACGCCTGCGAAAAAGCTGGGGATGGCAACGGCGATAACCAGCGCGTTCAGATGTTTCATGAGTACGTTCAGCCTGTTGCTCAGGCTGGAAAGATATATGTCTATCATGCCGGCGGAAATATCCCTGATCGCCTCGATTGAGTCGATGACGTGGATGACGTTCTCATACAAGTCCCTCAGGTAGATGTTGGTGGTTTCCTTTATGAGGCCGGAACCGCAGCGCTCCAGCCCGCTGATAGTATCCCTTGTAGGCCAGAGTATCTTCCTCAGGAAGATCATCTCCCTCTTGAGATGGTGGATCTTCCTCAATGTGTGCGGCGTGGGATTGACAAGAAGCTCATCTTCGATGTCCTCTATCTTCTCGCCGATTTTTTCAAGGATCAGGAAGTAGTTGTCAAGGAGCGCGTCAAGCAGTACGTATGCGAGATAGTCGGCGCCCATTTTTCTCACCCGGCCACGTCCGGAGCGTATTCTTTCCCTTATCACGTCGAACACATCGCCTTCGGTTTCCTGGAACGTGATTACACAGTCGCTTCCCATGATGAGACTTATCTGCTCGCTTTCGACCATATCCTTCTTCTCGTTGAAAGTGAGCATCTTCACGACTATGAAGATGTAGTTGTCGAAATCCTCGTATTTCGGACGCTGGCTGGTGTTGAGTATGTCTTCGAGGATCAGCGGATGCATGTCGAAGTGGTGTCCGATCTTCTCTATTATCGAAACGTCGTGTATGCCGTCGACGTTTATCCATGTGTTGCTGGGGGTGTCCTTGAACTGAAAGCAGTCTTCGACTTCCTGTGCGTCTTTCTCCACGAAATTGTTCTCGTCAAAATCCATGATGCGGATCCTGACTTTCTTATGGACTGTCTCTCCTGTGTAGGCGACAGTGCCAGGAGGAAGACCTTTCCTCGAAGACATGCCTTTCAGGAAATCGAACATCTCGAACATTTGCGTACCCTTATTTGATACGCGAAAAATAAATCACAAGTCGTTAAAAACAAGCATTAAATATTAAAACTTCATGTTTATTCCCTCGAAAGGAACCTGGAGCAGCTTACGCCGCAACCAAAAATAATATCGAAATCCGAAACAAATTGGGAAATAAAGAAATTTGGTTCTTCTGCACTTTAAAACATAAAGCATGTAGTAAGGCGGAACCCTTTCAATATCAAGTCGCAATCCGGCATAACCGGTCGCATGCGCTCCCTTTTATTCCGTTTGCTTGCCTTGACATTTTCAGGAACCCGCCTGG
>JANYBI010000699.1 GCA_025360875.1 Lentisphaerota bacterium | reverse complement strand
ATACTACTAGAAGATGATTTTATCAGATTTATCAACTTTTTCCCAAAGTGAAAGCGTTGACGACAGAGTATATCGATAAATCCGGGCTATTGTGTACTGTGCTTTTTGAAAATATTACGTTTTCGGTCAGGCACTAATTATCCCGCCTCGGATTAAGTTGCATAGATTATGAAAATCAGAAAGGAACACATAGGATAACAAGCTAGTTTAATCACATATTTTTAGCGTTCATCTTGTTTTGCATTTCTTACCTAGGGCGTCGTAACCCTTCTAGAGAGGTGCAAACTTGGAGTCCGCGCCCTCTCTTTTTCGGGTTCGGCTTCAAAAACCTCCAGGAAATTCAAAGCCTCAAGCCGGCCGACAGATATATATTTGACTCTGTCCAAAAAGACGGCCGCTTAATCAGAATCCATTTATTGAATGACAAGGAAAGCCAGGTTTTCATCGGCACAGGAATCGGCAGCCAGTTGACCGAAAAGGTTCCCTTTATCCTCCGGCGGCGACAATCGCCGGCGACTGTCTTCGTGTCCTGCTATGATTTGAGCGGAGACGGCAATGCGATAAGCGGAATTGAATTGTTGCCGGTGATGGAAAACGGGAAACAGCTGTCCGGCAAAGATGCAATAGGATTAAAACTGAATCTGAAAGGAAGCACGTTATCTGTGGCTTTCGATCTTAACGAAAAACCTTCGCCATCCTTGTCTTTCCAGGATCATAAATTAGAAAGACTTCTATATCTTAAGAAACCCTAATCTTTTCACTGGCATTTCAGGATGGATGGACATGTTACCTGCTTTCCGTTCACCAGCAGTTCGTTGCGAGTGAAATCGGCCGTGACTTCCGTGCCATCGGCAAAGCGTGTCTGATGCACGTCTTCGGATAGTTTCCGGTATGCGGTGATCTGCTGCTTCTTCAGATGTCCGAATCGAACGATACACAAGTCGTAGATGGATTTGTGTGCGGCTATACGGGCATCGTCCAGTACCGGCATCACTCCCGGACGTATGGACCACTCATCCCGTGTCACACCGCCCAGCAGGATGCAGTTCATGGCATTGGACCAGGCTATGCCTCTACGGGCTTCCAACGCCACCAGGCCGCTCATGGCCATTTGCCACACAGGTACCACGCGTTGACGATCGACAAGGGCGATTACCGGCCACTCCGGCTTGCACATGGTCAAGTGCCATGGGTCCCCGCAGGTGCTGATGTGATCCGCCGCCACGGCACACGGCAGGAAACCAAATTCAGTGCCGCAGGAACCGAATATGCGGCGGGCGGTTTCAACAATGAGTACCTGTCCACGCGCACAGTCTGATCTCGGGCCTTTGTGTTTGGGATGGTAGTTGACCTCCAGCGGCTGCTGCATGTAGTCGACATAATACATTCCTTTCAGACCTAGATCTTTCATACGCCGCATGTGTCCGCCCAGGCGTTCTTCCGGCATGGCCAGAGGCCAGCCAGAGGCTTCCGGTCCACCAGCCCAGCGTCCATGGATCAAAGGTTCACCGTGAATGTCAATGATCGCATAATCGCGGTCGAAGTCTGGAGAGTTAAGGTTCTGCATAATAAAGTTGTCGTGGACCTGGATGTTGAAACCGAGTCCGTTTCCAATCCGGATCATATCCCTGAATCCGGACTCTCCGCCTAAGCGTTCCTCGATCGGAAACCGCGTGGGATAGAGACCATCGTGCCCTTTGGTATTCCATCCGGTGCACTGGGTGAGAATCTTGTCAACGCCGGCCTGCTTGAGTTTCTGGAGTCCCGCGGCAGCCTCGGCAAAAGTCATGTAATTCTGGAACGAACCGGGATTGGAGGCGGTTTTGCCTTCCATCATGTATCCGACATTTTCGATGCCGTAGAAGAGCTTCATGACGTATGCATCGAGAAGGTAGGCCACTTCTGGGGATTCGGCTGCGCGTTCGTTCAGAGTTTTCTTTCCCAAGTCGGACATGATGTGTTGCCTCAGGCGTCGCGCGCAAAATGCCACCGGTTCATCTGCGGCAGGCATGGGCGTGAACCGCAGTTCGCGGTTGACGTAGTCCACGGGATCAATCCAGGTTCGGCGCAGCGAGATCGCGAAGCCGGCCGCGCCGCCATTGCGCCCGTCGGTTTCAACACGGCATTCCGAGTCACAGGCACCCTGCCGTGCAAGCGCCATCAGTCCGCCTATCGCGTCCCAACTGGCACAGAAAGGCAGGGATGGAGTCAGTTCCCAGCGCTCCTGTTCACCATAGATCAGAAAGCGATCTTTGACTGCGGGCTTGCCAGCGGTCGGACAAAGCATCCCCGTATTTATTGGCAGTAGCAGCGTGCCGTCCTGAACGTGCATCAAGCCAGGCAGCACGTCCACGGCAAACAGACGGTACATGACCGGGTCGTGCTCGTACAGTTCGGATGGACTCATCAGCACGGAGAGTTCTCCTTCCATCAGCCGTAGCCACAATCCCACTTCGATGCCGTGCTGTTTATCGGCAATGAGGATGCGGAATCCGTTGTCGACCGCTTCCATGTGTTCTACGCACCAGGCGTCAATCCGTTCTACACGTTTCAGGGGCTTGTCATATGTCTCCAGGGCCAGAAGGGGTACAGGACCCCATGTTTTGCCACTGGCGATGTCAGTCAGACAGACCAGCAACCGTTTCCCTTCATATTGGAGTACGAGCTGCAGTGTGTCAGTACGAATGAGTTGGTTCTGCATGTGAAAAAGTCCTATGTTTTAGTGTTTAACTATCTTAACATTCAATATTTTTATTATTGTCTTGTTTCCTTAACCAGTCCTCAAACCCGGAATCGGCTGGCGTGCTTCAAAACCTCGTCAACTTCCTTCTGTGTCCCGCAACCGACTTCGACCAGGAATTTCCCCTGGGCCCAGTTCGCGGCATGCTGCATGAATTCGGTCGGGGTGCTGATGAATTGGATCGGGGCACGCCTGGAAGCGGTGATGATTGTCTCGTCAATCACGGTTGCCAGGTGGATCGTATTCAGATCCCGGTGCACGAATTGTATCCAGACCTGGTCGTTTTCCGCCCATAAAGGAATCTGATGCCGTCCAAGTTCATGATGGTGCAGATACGCACCGCCCCAGGCTGAGACGATCCTGTCGAAATAGGGCCTCTCGAAGGAACGCAGGATGTCATTGGAAACCAAGTCGCCGAAATCGCAGGATAGATATCCGCCGCATGGTGCCCAGCAGCCGAAGGTGAATCCCTTTTCATCATATCCCTTCAGTTGATTGGCGCGAATATCGGCCTCGGTGGCGAGGATGGTATCCGTGCAGCGTTCCAGCAGCCGGTGAAGTTCGGCTTCATGTTCGTAGACATCCGTGAAGATTTCATTGCCACGAAACTGGTTGGCGAGGTCGGTCGGACCAAAATGGGCAAAGGGCATGATGCCGAAACTGCCGTCCCATGCTTCGACGAATGTGCGCAGGATGATCATTTGCGCCTGATACCATGGGTTCTCCGGACGGAAACCGATGTTTTCAATTCCGTCGCTCCAGTCGGCTATGGGCGCATGAAGATAGTTTGTGTCCGCCTGCTGTACAAGATCCGCCCCGGCAAGCATGGAAGCCGCAATCATTCCCGTTCCGGCAAAGACCATTGCTGAAGGAATCCGGTCGTCGTCAATCCGGTCCGTGACGGAACGGAATGCATTCAGTCGTTCCAGTTCGCGCCGGGCAAATCTGCGGATTTCGCATTCGTCGGCCCAGTCAACTTCATTGATAGGAACCGATGGAGGAAGTTTTACTTCTGGCGGACAAAACCAGATCGTCAACATCATTCCATTGTCACTCTCGTAGAAACGCCGATAGCGTTCTATCTTGCGGGTTATTGCCGGGATCATCTGTTCTCCTTTAAGACAGGTGCGGAATAGGAGCCGATGTTCCAGCGGGCCGCAAGATACTGTTCCACTTTCTGCCTTTCGGCGTCGGTCAGCGCGCGGTTATAAACCAAGAACTCGGCAACGTCACCTTTCATATAGCGGTCTAAATTCCAGGAGCCGCCCCAGCCCAGATAGCTGAAAGGCGTCGGACCGGTCATTACCAGTGAGAAGACCTGTAATTGCGCGGGATCGAATTCCAGCGCCGTATCCTGATCATCGGGAAGATGGACCGGCTGTCCGTTCAGGAAACCTTTTCCGTCGGTGACAGTTTTTGCTGCGTAGTTCAAACTAAAAGCTTTCTTTGGACGCACTACTCCGTGATTAAAGGGGCGACTGTTGAAGTAGGGATGTCCGAGAATCAGGACGTCGGCGCGCAGGACGGCGAAAATGGTCTGGGCTTCAGCCTGCATCGGGAAAAGCAGATGCGATCCTTTGCCGTCAAAGTGCAGCAGCGGTCTGTCGCCGATGGATTTTTCCAAGTACTGCGGCCTGGCCGACGGCCAAGGGGCAACGGCATCGGACTTGTTGCCGCTGGCATCCGTCAGGCGGATGACCTTGCCTGTATCGTCGACTACCGCCTGTCCGTCCGCGCTCCACCAGGCGGCCAGGCCGGCAACTTGGCGCGGGATGGCGGATTCCGGCAGTGGCTTGCCGACGGCGCGTCCTGTAGTATCAAGAGGTGACGCAGCCGGCATGCCGGGTTTTTCCTTGGCGACCTTGAGAATTCCCTCAAAGAGCTGGCCGGCGATCTTCTCGCCGCCTTTCTGGTTGACATGTACAGCATCCTGCATCAATCCTTGTTCCTGGTTTTTTGTCCAAGGCCCGCCGAACCAGGTGGACATGTCCCAGTAGGATGCACCGATCTGCCTGCACAGTTCCGGCAGGATCTTCAGATATTCGGCAAGTCCGTTGTTCGACCAGGGCGAATTCACCTGGAACGTTGAAAGCATCAGCACTCGGGTGTTTGGCACCGCGGTCTTCACACGAGATACGATTTCCCGCAGGTTCGCTGCATACTGGTCGCGATTGTTCCCGGCGAGGTTGTGATCGTTGGTTCCGAGCAGAATGACGGTTACATCCGGCTGGACTAGCTTGATCGCGGTGGCAAAGACCACCGGATCGATATCGACATAATCCTTGGTAGTTGCCCAGCCTTTGCCCCATTTATGGATGACAGCTCGCTTTGCAGGATCGGCAGGTTCCATGCGGGCATCGCAGCCCAGCAGCATGACCGGTCCGGTTTCCAGCATGGCGGTTAACTTATGCCAGCCCGCAGCAAAAGTCCCAAGACGCGAACTTCGCACAGCGCGTTCGCCTTTGGTATCAATTGCCTGTTTTGCCCCGCCATCCACCGACAACACGCATCGTCCTCCGTCTGGCTGCGCCAGCCAGTACACATCAATTGCGGTGCCGTAAAATTCGACAGTGGTCAGCGCTTCCGGTTTGGAACTGGTAATTCCTGTGCCTTCCGGTGCCAGGTACGGCTTGGCTGCCGCCTTGGGCCAAAGCATTGTGTATGGTTCCCACTGCGTATCGTTGGTGATTTTTAGATACGGCAAATAGCCGCTGCCCATGCCAATGGTGGCGTTGAGTGAATGATAGCCACTGCCGAAATAACCGTATTTATCCTCGAAAAGTCGGGCCACTCCGCCCGTGATGTGGCCGATCTCGGTGTTTGAGTCGCCGATGACCAGCACATTTAGTCCTGCCGGCAACGCTGTGGATTTTGGCGACGGTGGCGTCGGACGTTCCTGGGCATAAATCATTTCATGATTCATGGTGATGATAAGCACCACGGACAAAATCCAGTACTTCAGATTCATAATGGTCATCCTTTTATAATATCCATATCGCAAATACATCGCCATGGTCACGGGCGACCAGCCTTGAGTCCCTCTTCGAGAAGTATCCAGTACTTTTCAATTGGCACGTAGTTCGGTATGGAGTTCCCGCTGCCAAGGCAGTAACCCCCATCGGGTCCCATTTTTTCAATATACAGGCGGACCCTGCGGCGGAGATCGGCCTCGCTTGCACGGCATATGAAATCCACATCCATGCCGCCAAGCAGGGCGAGTTTCCTGCCGTATTGACGGTGAAGGTCGAGTATGCCGGGCGTGATGGTGTCCTCAAAAGAATGCTTGCCGTCATATCCGCACTCAACTATGTCGTCCATGATCGCCGCTAGATTGCCGCACGAATGGAGGATGATTTTTTTGCCGTGCCTGTGGGCGGCTGCAACGACCTTGCGGTGCCATGGCAGGAAGAATTCGCGCAGTGAATCCGGTGAAATCATGGTGCCTGTCTTGTGTCCCATGTCGCCACAGAAATCTATTCCATCAATGAAAGGAAGTGAACAGCAGAGGTCAATGACTTCGACCATGATGCCTCCGACTTTGTCTGCAACGGCCTTGACCAGCGCCGGATCGTCGTAGAGCATCATGGCGAGACGGTCGAAGCCCAGCAATTCGTCCATGGTGGCCTGGAACGGTGCAGGGCCTCCGGTCCATACTCCCATGCCTTCCGGCGCAAGCTTGGCTGTGGAGGCCATGATGTCAGTGTTGAGCTGTCCGGCATTTGGCCAGGGATAGCGTTCGAAATCGGCCCAATCCCGGATTGCGCCGTCGCCTGCCTGCACCTTGCCAGCGCTATGCGGCCCCGGAAAGCCGGTGAATCCGCAAAGATTTATGATCCCGAAGTCGAAGCCCATGCGCGCCATGGCCTGGAAATAGAAGCCAAACGTGGCCTGGAAATGCGGGGACGTGTTGGAATAATCCAGCACCGGTGGAGGCTCAATGCCGCTCAATTCGGCGAAGTAGTTTGGCATCATCTCGAAAAACGGGACGTAGCTGGCATCTCCGCGGCGCTCCAGCACCTTGACCAGTTGCTGGTAGTCGGGCTTTTCACGGCGGTGCAATTGAAAACGTGAAGTCATGGTCTTTCTCCATAAATGCTGATTACGCGGAAATCATGCTTTTTCAATGGAGACAGCGTTACAGTTCCATTGAGTCCGACACTTTTTTCCGCAGGTATTTCCCAGTTTTCAGCGGTGAACTTATCCGGCAATCCGAGGCGTTTTGTGTCGAGCGTGACTTTGGCTGTCCCGCCGTCGCCATAATCGCCCAGAACCAGTGCGACAAGCGGTTTGCCGTCTTTGTCGTGGCCTTTGACGACCAGCCATGCCGCGTCCACACCTTCCATTTTTGCCACCGGGTTTTCATCCCAGTAGTTGAAGACTTGCGCATCGGCGCCGTAGCCGATGGAGATCAGGTAAGTCCTCAGGCTGCTCGCCAGCCTGTCGGGCTGCCAGATGCTGAGTTCATGGGTAGCAGTGGAGGCAATGCGTGTGCGTTCGACCCATGTCTCCTTCTCCTTGCTCTGCACTTCAGTAATTCCCTGCAAAATCACAGGAATATTCCCGGTGTTCCTGTCGAGGCTGGTGGCGCGGATGTAGTCGCGGCTGAACCGGTCCTGGAAATCCAACGTCCCGTATCTCCATTCCCAGTCGAGGCTGCTGCTCGTCCATGCGAAGACCGGAACAAGGTTGGCGTTGGTCATGTGAGGCATCGTGAGGTTTGGCCTGCCTATTTCATGGAACATGATCGCCGTCCGGCGCGTCAGTTCGCGCAGGAGCCAGATGTCGGTATCGGTCTGCCAAGAGCCGTCGGCGCGGCGGTAGGCGTTTCCAGTGACAGGATTTTCGTTGTCGTAGATGCAGATGTTGTCCCAGTAGATGCCGTCAAAGCCGTGCTGCAGGATCTCCCGGTAGTTCCACAGGAGAAAGTCCTGGCGGCTCCTGACAGGAGTCATGACAAAGTCCACCGACCCCTTCGCAGACTCCACCTGGCGCACATCTTGGAAATTCCTGAATTTCCATTCGTCCTGATAGACATTGTATTCGAGGGTATCGGTAATTTCGCCGCGCAGGTTCGTGTATGGGATGATCCATTTTATGCCTTTGCCTGCTGCAGCGCTCCAGTTGACTTCGTTCTTGATGTCGGGATTGGCGTCCGTGTAGGAAGTGAAGAAGGCGTCGTCGCGTACCCCTTCCTTCTTTGCCCGGGCGATCTTTTCCAGCAACGTGTAGTCGCGGTTGCGCGGAAATGTGCTATAGAGGTCGGCCCCCCAATACATGCTCATGCCGAGCACGACAGTATCCAGCGGCCCGCCACCGGCGAAACTGTATTGCCGCCACTTTTCGGGCATGGGTTTGACCGGTGTCGCCTGCAGGCCGAAGACAATCTTGTGGTTGCGAATCAATGCCACTGTTTTCTGTACCAGACGCACTCTTAGCAGGAGTACACCGTTCTTGCGTTCAAGGACCAGCGAGGGACTCTTGCCAGTTTCATCCAGAATCCAATCCCGATCATTTGATGCAAACCAAGTTATGCCACGTTCTTCGCCTCCGATATAAATGTAAGGAATGAAGCTTCCCAGAAGCCGCTCGCGCGATGCCTTGGTGCTGTTCCACACTTCTCCCTCGCCCGCAGGTACCCGTCCGCCGTAGTTGCCGCGCAGGCCTTCGCCGCAGACATGCATGAACGGCGCTTCGGAATCCTTAATTGGAATAAGCAAATCAAGACCATCGGCCTTCCCGGGTGCAGCTTCGCTGCCGAACAGCTCGATCGTAACCTTCATCATACCATCGTAATCCCACTCGCTGGTGGTGCGCCCGCTCAAGTCGGCTGTTTTCCAGTCGGCGGATGCGACCACGCGCGTCGGTTTTTGCTCAATGACGCGTAGCGTTCCTTCAACGGTGGTCCCACTGGAGGTCTGCAATCTCATTGCATCCGCCAGCAAAGGTTTTCCGAGACTCGTCACCTGCCGCCACAATCCGGAATTGCCCATCTCGTAATCGCGTCCAATGGCCCCGATATGTTTTTCATTGACCGTAAGCGGAGTGAACGGCGGAACGACGACATCGCTCTGACCTATAGTGTTGTTTTTCCACGGGAAGTTCTCTATATGGCGGAATCGCGAGGTCTTGAATGGTTTATCGCCATTCGGCGCACCTTCGAGGAACAGCCGGACGTCATATTGGCCGTCGGCTAGTTTCGGAAGCTGGATCTGGTCTTCCGCGCTGAAATCTTTTGGTTTGACAGAATCCTTGGATACCGGTGCAGCGTCCTTGGGTTCGACAGGAACTACGTCGACCCGTATATTCGTGACGTCCCTTGCGCCTTCCAGAGCGGCGAATTCAGCACGCCAGCGGAGAATACGATATGATGGATAGTAGGCGATCTGGAACTGGACAGCTTCGTCAGCGGGTCTGGGCCCCGAGGCCTCCCATATCTTAGCCGGATTTGGCTTGGTGTTCCATTTGAAATCACGGTGATAAAAGACCGTATCCCCTGTGCCGGTAACAAGAATCTCGCCCAGCGCAGTGTAATTATCCGGGGTGAAAAAATCTTTCTTATATGCGAAACGTCTATTTTCATTGGGGCCGAGAGTGGCTGTTTGCGTGTCGAAATAGCGCGGTTGCTGAATGGCGTTGTAACCGAGTTTCACAGTCACCGGCAGAGGCGACTCGGTCGGATTGGAAACCTCGAGACCCACTTCAATCCCAGTGTCGGTCTGCCATCCCGTTTCGGACAGTACCGGCGCGTTGGAGGTGAAGAGGATCCTGCTCATGTTTTCCAAAGTGTCAAAAGAACGCACCTGCGGTTCCGAGCGAGCCTGGTCCCAGGGCAGCTTCCAGTTGCGGGCCACACGGAACCCAATTTCAGGCTTGCCATCGGGAACACCGAGTTTTGCAAATGGAATTGCGAATTCCGCAGTCCAGATGCCATTTTCAACCTTATGCGCCTGCTGGAGTCCGCTCTGCCAGGACTTGTCCATGATACGTTCAGTGCGCAGGAACGAGGCGTCAAAAATAGCGCCAAGCGGATTGACCATTATCTGGACGAACTGGCCGTCCTTTCCCTCCCGATTGTTATCAACCCACAACTCGATGCAATCGTCGTAGATGAGATCGCCGGCAACATCCCCGCCGTCCTGGCGCGGCTTGATCTTTTCCTGTACGCCTGCCTGCGGGTGTACCGCAGAACGGATGGCGATATAAAGCATTTTACCGTCGCTACCTATCCAGTATTCGCCGGGCCGGTCGGAGAGGAAATCGCCATTTTGCGACACGAAGCGCCCGACATGCAGAGTCTTCCATTCTCCAGGTGAAATGACGCCGTCCAGCTTGGGTGCGTTCTTCATGAGCGGTACAATCGCCTCAGGACGAACCTGGACGATGTTCGGGTTGGCCGCCGTAGCCGGCGCAGCAG
>JANYBI010000698.1 GCA_025360875.1 Lentisphaerota bacterium | reverse complement strand
CTCTTCCATCGACAATTGTATCAAGGAAATTCATGTTTCCCTTGGCGTCACAGTAATCCTTGCAGGCCACGAAAAACCATAGTTGGGCGTCGGTAGTGTCCCTGTTTCCGGCATAGGCGCCATGGATCATGTTGGGCAATGTGCCATTTTCCTCGAATTTTGCGAAAAGAAGAAGCATTTCAGAAACTTCCTCAAGCTTCCCTGCCGATATCATGCCACGGGTACATATCAATGTGTCCCTGCCCCAGTCCAGAAACCACGGATAACCGGCGATGACAGTCTTAAGCCTGTCCCTCCTGACAATGAAATGGTCCATCGCGCCCAGAAGGACCTTCTCGAAATCCGTATCCGCCGGTTCTTCCTTTGGAGGTAACTGTCTTACCGCAATCTTCTTGTTTTCCAGTGGAGTCAGTACCTGTCCGATCAGCTGCTCCGTCTCACCTCCCGCAAGGGTTATCTCAAAATAGCCGGGGCTGAAAAGATCGCTGAACGGCTCAAGCCCCCGCAATGCTTCATTCTCGTGATAGATGGAGTATTGCCATTCGGGCGAATTGATGTATTTGCCCTTATAGGAGGTTATCAGCAAACTTCTGTCGACAGATGGCGCAAATGACATTGTCTTGTTGGAAAATTCGACGGACTTAGGAAACATGTGTTCAGGACCGTACATGGCTTTCGTCTCCTGGTGGAAATTGCGGTCCTCTATGTCCGGACGCAGGATAATCTTCACCGGAATGTCGTCAGGCAGATATTCGCTGTCGTTCTTTGAAACATGCCTGGCGATGTCCATCTTGACGGCGTTTTCATTCTTTAGCATTGAAAGGGTCAGCCCGACATCCACGAATAAGCCGTTTCCTACGGGAATATGGAAATTCCATGTGCCGCTTCCGCCACTGTTCAGCAATGTGAAATTATCTATTGTGTCAAGTTCAAATGGCTCCTTCCTGCCATGGAAGTCGACCCAGGCCCTGCACCTCCGCCACATGATATGCCTGTCCTCCGGATAATCCGGATTGAGATTTGCCGCGAGAAAGGCGTCATAACGGCTTTTCAGTTCCGACCAGCGGAGAGACGGTCTCATCATGGCGCCACGCCCGTTGGTGCCAAGGAAGACCATTGCCTTCGTGCGGATATCGTCATTCATGAACACTGATTTTATATTAATGTCATCAGTGGCCAGAAGCAGACATGACGCCTCCTCCCTGAGTGATTTCTTCTCGGCGTAGACGGAAAGCCTGATCTTCAGTTTTGTGTGTGTTTTTGGCACAGGAAGAGGCGTAAACAGCGCGAAATACATCCCGTTGTCGTCGCGCATGCTGAACCTCTGCCTGATTATCCTGCCGTTGTCGGAAAGCCTGGCGTGGAACCTGATCTTTGATCGCATGAGGATGTAATGGCCGGGAGGGACCATGGCCATCCTCCTCATGTCGGACGGCCATTCCCATATGACCACAGGGGTTTCGTCATTGCTGTCGTAAAGCGAGCACATGAACTCATAGGGATCTTTGAGAAGCTTCATGGCGAGTTCATTGGGATTCAGCCCGAAGACTACATTTGAACGGTTCTTCCTGCATACGACGTCGAGGGCGACAGCCTGGGCCGTCTGCCTGACAATCTTGCCCGGTTTACGGAATTCCTTTGTCTCGAAATTGCTTATCTGCTTCAGATCATCGATATTTGGAGTCATGCACAAGGTCTGACCCGGAGCAAGCAGCAGGGAATATGTGCTTTCTATCGAATCAGTCGGTATGAAATATTCCTCGCTTATCAGGTCCAGCATGGATTTGCATTCGAAAGGCACGTCGGACATTTTCCATGAGACGTTTGAAACGTTTTCACAGTCGAGGTTTATCAGTATGAAAAGCCTTTTCCTGTCTGTCGAGTCCGTCCTTATGAACGCAATTGCATTGGGATTTCCCGAATCGATGAACATTATCTTTGAGAAGTTGTGGAATGCCGGATGGCAGAACAGTATGGAGTTCAACCTGCTTATGTGCGGGATCTGGTTCTCCTTGGAGCCCCAGTTGAGCGCATTCGCCTCATGGACATCAACCTTCTCTGTTGCAAACCATTCGACGCCATTTGTAAAACCGAAGGCGCCGTTACTGGACGTAAGCGCACAGAGCGCTGTCCTCATCTGCGCATAGACCGGTGATATTGATGCGAGCCTGCTATTGTCGTGGGTTTCCGCATAATGCACCATGAGACCGTCCGAGAAGCTTATATCCTGGGCATAGGGTATATATCCTTCAATCTGTGTCCTGTTGAAGTTCTGGAATATCTCCGAATACGCCCAGTTCATATTTGACTTGTCAAGCAGCTGTCTTGTCACTGCGGGATCACCGCCAAGGCCTTCGAGGAGGAAAATAGTGTCCGGATATTCATTCCGTACGCGGGCTATGATGAACTCCCATGCATCGGCGGGAATCATGTAGCCCGCGTCACACCTGAATCCATCCACTCCGCGGAAACACCATGTGATGAAGATCTCAGCGATGTATTTCCACAGGTCGAGCCTGTTATGGTTAAGTTCGGTCAGATCGCCCCATACCACGCCCCATGCTCCCGGACTGTGTATTGAACCGTCATGCTCCCTTACCAGCCACTCCGGATGCTCCTCATGGAGCTTGGAGGCCCACCCGGTATGGTTAATGGCAATATCAAGGAACAGCTTCCCGTTTTTCCTATGGATGGCGTCTACCAGTTCAAGGAACTGGTCCAGCGGAGTCGATTTCCTGTCGAATTCAGCCAGAGACGGATCCACCGCCGTGAAATCAAGGGATGCGTACGGGCTTCCGAATCTGCCCATCCGCGCAAATACCGTCGGAGTCGGATTTATAGGTAGCAGATGTATGATCCTGCACTTCATCTTGTCTATTATGATGTCCAGCTCGCGGATGAGGTTCCTGAAAGTTCCAGAGGGCGGTATGACCGAATATCCTTCGGCGTCCAGCCTGTAGACGAATGAATTTATCTCCTCGCCGGATGTCGTCTTCTTGTTCTTGTTCGCCCCGAACTGCCTGACGAATGCGCAATATATGCTGTTGGCACAGCAGAAATCAGCCGGCTCGACGTTGATGTGGATGTTGTTCCCTTCAACCCAGACAGGCTCGTCCGAAGTATCCCTGAGGAAAAAAACCTTCCCCTCGAAATGTCCTACTTCAAGAAGGGCCATGGAAACGGAATATGTATTGTCTTCCGACATTTCCATCTGGACATCATGCCAGTCCTGCCCGCTCCTCTGCCGCTTCGTCTCTACCGCCTCCACTATCTCCTTGCGCCGGATGAATGCATTTCCGATGTTTGTGCGGAAAAAGGCCTTGCCATTCTCGGGGTTATCGACTTTCAGTTCAAAAGTCGCTATGTCACCCCTGAAATACAGTGAGTGTGTCCCGGGAGGCGGATTCTGTATAAGCTTAATCAAACGAAATATCCTTACAAATATATAAAATTATCGGTGATAACTTAATCCATGCTTCCAGCAAACGCAATAGGATTCAAAAGTATGAAGTATCTTCTGTCATTTGAGTTCAAATGTAAAATACAGGACGCGAGGTAGATTGTCCAATGGGGATGGAACATAAGTGAAGACGTGTTTACGGTGGAGAATATCCTTAAATCAGGAGCAGAAAGAGAGTTTTATAATGGAGCCTGTGGATAAGGTTTCACTTAGATCAGGGCGCAGAATCATTCACACGGCCTTTTTAAGCTTCAGTGTCCTTGAATGGCCCCCTCTGACAAGGCGGGAAGAATACTTGTTCTGCAATTTCACGTAATGCTGATATATATCGCGGGGATTGTCTCCCAGCTCGGATTCAATCTTCCTGCGTACTTTCCTGACTTCTTCAACTACGGGATCTTTAATCATGTCAAGCCTCCATAAGTTCTTCCGGAGTACAAATTACCGGAGTCCTTATTCCCTTCTTCCTGTTCAGCTCCTCAACCCGGCGGATTATCCTGCCATTGGCGATGTGTCTGCAGTTCCAGGTGAGAATATAGTCTATTTCATGTACCGTTGCAATCGCCATATGGTAGGAATCGGCTTTTGCTTTCTCAGGGATCTCAAGATGCCTATGGTACAGCGCCGCAAGAGACATTACTTCCGTATTGACTTCAAGGATATGCATGTCGGAGACAGCATCCATTCTCTTCTGGATCGCGACGCTGTCGCCTCTGGATATCTCCTCGATTACAAACGGGGAGATGCAGCATTCATAGACGGGCCTTGACCTGCCCCACCATTCAAGAGTGATTTTCTGATGCCCCGCTGTTATGATGTCCCTGGTCGGGCGTGCGGTCAAATAGCTGACCACGCTCGTCTCTATATAGACTGTCTGTTTCATTATACAGGCGATCCTTTCGTCTTCCTATGTTAAAATACTTCGTTATTCGGTGGAAACAAGATTAGGCTGCCGGCACATTCACCCCCATCTTTTAATCCTTCTCCCTCGGATGGTCCCGACATCCTGAGGGAGCCGGGATCATCTTTGTTCATCCTTTTCTCTCGGATGACACTGCCGATGGGGCTTCTGCAGGTCGGAAATGTCGAGCTTCACGTAGTGTTTCAGCGTGTCCAGCGAGGAGTGCCCGAGGATCTCCTTGAGGTGGTACAGGTTCGCGCCACCCTTTATGAGCTCGGTCGTAATGAAATATTTTCAGTGGCAGTAAGGATTGCACGGTTTCCAAGGGGGCCCTCTTGGAAATAGTGATCGAAACCAGATAGCGACTTTTCAAAATGTGTATCGCC
>JANYBI010000685.1 GCA_025360875.1 Lentisphaerota bacterium | reverse complement strand
GTTTCCTGAGATTGCTTCAGCTGTCTATGTCAACGGCAGGATGTTCGAGTGCAGGCCCGAGGACATAATCGCGGACATGCCCGGACATTCGGAAAACAAGGACAGCAAGCATCCGTGGCTCAAGCATGTCAGGCCGGCACCCCGGCATAGGTTTCCGTTCAACGAGAGGGACATGCTGCCGGATTTTCCGTCTGGCAGAGACGATACCATGGACATTCCCAGGTGCGGACTGGACAGCGATGGGCATCCTGTATGTCCGGACTGTGGGGGCGTCGATGTTGCAATAGACCATGGAACCTGCGAGGCGGAATGCATGTTCTGCGGCAACATGTTCGAGGTTCCGGAGACGGCAGCCTCGCGCTGGGAGGAGGGGTGAAATATGCACAGGCTGAACTACAGGGAGTTCTGCAAGCTGCCAGAGTTCCTGCTGAAGGAGCTGGAGGAAACACCAATGGCGAGGGAACGCGCGGTCAGGTACATGAACACTGGCGCGCACCAATGTTTCGAGCACCGGCATGCCGCGCACTGGGCGTGGAACCGGATGTCTGGCAGGAAACAGGTGGAGATGCTGGAGCAGTTTGCGGCGGAACGCGAGAAGGCTGCGTGCGTGCTCAAGGATCTTCGCGGAAGGCTAGAAAGAAACATCAAAACGGGAAAGGAGAGAAGATGTCGAAAATGATCATAGTCGGACTCGGAGGCATAGGCGGTGCATTGGCCGAACCGCTGGCGAGATACCTGGCGCACGAGAAGTCTGGAACAAAGCAGATCCTGCTAATCGACGGCGACAGGTACGAGCCAAAGAATTCCGAAAGGCAGAAGGTCTCATATGACGAGGTCGGCCAGCACAAGGCCGATGCATGGGCGACAAGGTTGTCGAGGATGTTCAAGGAGCTGGATGTGAAAGCCGTAGCAGGCTATGTCACACCTGCGAATATCGCGAAACTCATAGCCTCCGGCGACACCGTGATGCTCTGCGTGGACAACCATGCCACAAGGAAGCTCGTGCAGGAGCACATGCTGAAGCTCAGGGATGCAATTCTGGTCTCGGGCGGCAACGACTACACGGACGGCAACGTCCAGGTATTCGTTAAGCAGAGAGGACGAATAACAAGCCCTGCGATCACGAAACACCATCCCGAGATTGAGTTCCCTAAAGACCGCAGGCCGGATGAGATCGGCTGCGACGAAGAGACCCCGGAAAGTCCGCAGCTGATATTCGCGAACTTCATGGCTGCGGCATTGATGATGAACGCATACTACGGAATCATCTGTGGTCCGGCGCCGTCATACAGCGAAGTGTATTTCGACATCAGGAAGAACGTTGCGCGGACAGTGAAACGAGCGGCATGAGACTGAAGGGAGGTGCCATATGGCTGGGAATCTGAAAAAACTTACGGCCAGGCGGAAGCAGGCATATCTGCGACATGGCAGTTGCTGCCCGTATTGCGGATCTGATAGCATAACCGGCGGCTCCGTGGACATCGAAGGCTCTGGAGCTTCACAGGAGCTGTCATGCGCCGAGTGCGAAAAGCGCTGGCGCGATGTCTACAGGCTGGTTAACGTGGAGGAGATCATATGAAGGTCATAAACGTCTACAATCTCCAGCTGCAGTTCGATTCCGGGCGATATGCGGGATCGAAGGAGCAGCAGGCGAAAGAAGTCATCGACGCTGTAAACGACATACTTGTGTCCGGCGCGGATTCCGTATCGAACGCGGCACTGATACACAACCTGCCTGACGGCATCGAGGAGGTGGATGATACAGAATGAAGAAATCCAAGGAGCTGGAACTTGAAACTGAAGCTGAAAGAAAGCTCATGGGCGGGCTCATGATTGGAGTCGGGAACGAAATCGTAAGGAATCCGTTCTCAGGCGAAGTCATCAAGCTGTGTCCGGAGGCGGTGGCACTACATGACCTTATCAAGGGGGCGGAGATTACAGGCGACTACACGAACGTCGAGACAGGGCTGGCGATATTCTCAAGGAACTGGCCCGATGAATACATGATCCTGCTGGACTGAATTGAAATTATAAGAACATCCCGTTTCCATAGTGGATCCGGGCAACCAAAAAGAAGGAGAACGACAATGGCGAAACTGATCTGCGGAGTGAACGAAATCGCGCTCGAGGACATCGAAGGCAAGACCATCAACGAGGCCAGGCGCAGCTATGGCCAGACGCTGAACATCCCGAAGGACGGATGCACCGTGCTCATCAACGGCGACGAGGTCACGGACATGGACACCGTCATCAATTCCGATGACGAGGTCGAGTTCGTGAAGGAGTCCGGCGAGAAGGGCTGCTTGGCGGCCTGATCTGGATGGGAAAGAGACAATGCGGGGGCGCTGATAACGCCCCCGCTTTTTTATTGACGACAATTGAAATCTGATTCCGAACACTGGCCGCTTGGCGACCGCCGTTTCAAACCACGGTGGCCTCAAGGTCACCATAACTAAAAGAGGTGACCAATGAGCCCATCAGCAGCATTGATGCTCGAAATGGAAATCTATCCGATTATTCGTAACACAATTCCCAGGACCGCCAGACCAATGGGCAGCGAAGACCATGAGGAACTTGTCCAAGACACCACGGCTTCGGCAGCTGAAATGCTGGAAGCCATGGAGAATTCCGGCAGGGCGCCATTGCCCCATTCCATTGCGTATTATTCAATTCAAAGAACCAAGTCTGGCAGACGTTCATACGGCGACATCCGCACTGATGTTATGTCACCGGGCTTCCAGATGGACCATGACGGCTCCGTCTGTTCCATGCAGGAGCCCGCAGGCGATGAGGAAGATCTGACCGTAGGTGACGCAATAGCTTCCCGGTCTGAGGACATGGCGGCAAAAGTTCTCAGACAGATTGATTGGCAAGCCTTCCTTGAAACTTTAGATGCCCGCAAGCGTCGAATAGTCGAGGAGTTGATGTTGGGCTTCGGAACCGGCGACATCGCTCGCCTGTTCGCGGTGTCCTCAGCAAGGATAGTCCAGCTCAAGCGCGAGATCGCCCAGGACATCAGGGAGTTCATGGGCGATTCAATCCTTGTGGATGTCGGCAATGAATCGGTCTGGGAACGCGATATCCGCTGTCTCAGGGAAAGGAACGAATGGAAGCACATGAAAGTGGACAAGGTGGATGACGACATGGAACATTCACACGTGGCGCAGGCCATGTTTGGATGATCTCATTCGTTAAGAGGGACGGGGTAAAATCCGGTCCTCTTTTTATCAAAACTTAAATGAAAGGAAATGACAATGGGACTTATACGAGCAATTCTCTGCTTCTTGCTGCCGCCTTTGGCGGTGGTTGACAAGGGACTGGGAAGTTTTCTGATTGTGCTGATACTCACAATCATAGGATGGATCCCGGGGATCATAGGAGCTTTGTTTATAGTTTGTTTAACAGCAAAGGAATAGGACAAATGATACATGAAATTTTAATGTTGATCTTAATTATGGCGGCAGTCCTTGTGTTCCTCGCGGCTCTTGCAGTAGGACTGGGAATACTTTTCGCCGCCACTGTGAAGCAGGGATTCAGAACAGCTGCGGGAGTGATCGGTGAATACTTCGGATCTGGATGCGAAGTGTCAGTTGAAGGACATACGGTGACAGTAAGGCAGGTGGCACCAGTGCTTGAGCTAGCGATTGCAAGAGGAGAATTCGACCACAGCTTCACCTGGAAGAGGGAAAAGATCAGGCTGTTGGGCCTGCCGATACCGTTCACCGGGCGCGAGGCCGTTTGCAGGCACGATTACGTCGCCAAGGCAGGCTTCGACCTCA
>JANYBI010000660.1 GCA_025360875.1 Lentisphaerota bacterium | reverse complement strand
ACCTCGCAACACCATTGTTGCTTCCACCTATCATACTGGCCATGAGCTTGCCTTCGGGATCGACCACCTCGAAGTCACAGTCTCCAGTCCCGCCTGACACAAACACCTCGAGCAAAGTATGCAGGTTGTCCTTGACATCGTACTGATAAATCTTGACAGTATCCTTTTCTCCGGACACGAGCTGGGCCGTACCGCTCTTGAGAGTGACAGGGCCGGAAACGCTTCCCCTGACAGGTCCGGCAAATCCGCTTTCAACAGCTCCAGCCTTCGCCTTGACCCAGTAGTAGTATGAACTTCCGGCCGCAAGCATGTCATCATAGCTGAAAGAGGCGGCAGCGGTATCGGCGACATCAGCTATCTTCGTGGCTGCGCCCAGGCTGTCGGTTGTACCGCGCCAGACTTCATAGGATGTGGCGGTGACAACGTTGTTCCATCCGATGCTGATACGGTCGGTTTTGTCCACACTGGCGGAAATCTTCTGCGGGACACCAATCTGGTCAGTGCCATATGTGAAAGTAAGGCTGGCTCCCGAAAACCCCTCGTAGGCATGGAGCATTATATACCAATCCCCGTCGAGATCGTCAAACATGGTTATGCTCTCGGTGTTGTCGCCGCCATTCGTGGACTTTGCGGTGTATAGCTGGAACGTCGGCACATCGCCTTTCATGACGTATAAATCGCAGTCTCCGCTGAACCCGCCCAGTTCCACTTTTAGAAAGTTCTGTCCGGAGAAATCCCTGATTCGGTAGTGCTTGCAAGATTTGCGCAGCCAAAAAACGTTGAAGACCCTATAGATGTGATTGCATCTGGGAGAATAATGCTATTCAACAAAGCACAACCTTCAAATGCCTTATCTCCAATCGAAACAACCTCTGCAGGTACTGTATAACTACCGTTCTTTCCACCAGGGCATTGCAGGAGTTCAGTCTTCCCTTTGTTGAAAAGCACTCCATTCAAGCTCGAAAAACTTTGATTATCAGGATCAACTACAATTTCTGTAAGTAAGGCGCAATGAGCAAATGCACCAACTCCAATTGAAGTGGTACTTGCAGGAATCGTAATACTATCAATCGGGGCGAGATAGAATGCAAAATTTCCTATTGATAGCACTCCTGCAGGTATTGATACACTCGTTAATGACGTACAAATGTCAAAAGCCATATGTCCAATCGAAGTGATGCCCATCGGAATTGTTATGCTTGTGAGTGAAGAAACAGAAAAAAATGATGAGTTCCCAATTGAAGTTACATTCACACCACCAATAGTGGATGGAATTTCAACATCACCACCAGGCCCCGTATAGCCCGTTATCGTACCTGTACCTGAATCAAATGTAAAATGTTCTTCAGGTGATGCTGAAAACAGTGAGAAAACTGGAAGAATAAAGGCTAGGAAAATAGATAAAAACAACTTTCTAGGCATAAAAAGCCCCCTATTGTTGGTGGTCAAATTGTCTGTCATGGTATTTTAACATAAAACCCGTTGATTTGCAAGGGGTTTAGAAGAGATAATGGATGCGCAGGAATACATTGCCGGCGAGAAGCTTGCGCTCCAAGAGGGAATCCTTTCCTGATGTAGAGTTCGCTGTCTCAGCGAAGATTCTTAAGATTCTTGTCTGGGATTTATGCGCCTAAGGCGCACAGACAACCCTACATCAAAAAATCCTAGAGAAGGAATCAGCCACCATTGGATTTGCCTCTTAGGTAAAACAGATATTCCTGTCTGTTTGCATTCGTTGTTCTTAATAAGCAGACAAGATTTATTCGCCTATGGCGAAATGTCCGCTTTACTAAGAGTCTTCGCTAAGACAGCGAACCCTACATCAATTCAGGGCACGTCCGTTTTACTAAGATGTAGTGTTGCCCGTCAAGGGCAAGAATTTTCAACGAGAAAGCTTAAGAAACACAGGCAGGACTTGTCCTGAGCCAGTCGAAGGATGCCTGTGGTACTTTATCGGTGGGATTTTGGCTTTTTCTTCCTGACGGAATACCCGAAATGCCCTATATGCTTGCCAAGCGCATAATACTGGCCATGGGCGAATGCTATCAGCCCGTTTCTCTCCAGATGGAGCTTTCCCTGCGCGTCAATCAGGTCCGAAGAAACCTGTACCGCTACCACTTCCGCCAGAAACATCGTGTGCGAACCAAGTTCCAATGATTTTGTGACTTTGCATTCAATGTTGATAGGACATTCAAGGACTATCGGGCATTTGGTCTTCAAAGCTGGAGCAGCAGTCAGACCGGTTACGGAAAACTTGTCGACATTGCGTCCTGAAACAACTCCGCACCAGTCCGTTTCCTTTGCCTGGAACAGTGACGGGACATTCACAACGAACTCGCCGGTATCCTTGATTATATCGTAGGAATAGCGTTCAGGCCGGACAGAGATCGAAAGCATCGGCGGATCAGTGCAGACAGTTCCGGCCCATGCAATAGTGATCAGGTTCGGTTTCCATTGAGGGGTTCCTCCGCAACTTACCAGAACCGCAGGCACTGGAGATAGTACATTGCCGGGTTTCCATGACTGTTTTTGAATTTTCCTGTTCATCTGTTGAAAATAGTCCGGCAAGCTGGAAAGCGCAAGAGGAACGCTCACTCATTTCCGGAAGCAGCTTACGCTGCAACCAAAACTATGAAACCACAGAACACACAGAGTACACAGAAAACATTAACCACGAAACACACTAATCACACGAAAAATACAATTGTTAAGGTTTTGCTACGCTAAAACTTAACAATAAGTTCTGAAATAAGCGTGCACAAAGAACACGGAAATGACGGAGAGCATTACGAATGGAATGAAGATTTAACCGCTGAGAATGCGCGGAGAACGCAAAGAAAACAAAGCATGACTTCGCGCACTTTGCGCTTTTCTCTGCGTCCACTTGCGGTTAGTCATTTTAAATATTGCCGGATTCATCTCCTGAGAACTGTTTTCCAGTCAAAAAGATGATATATTAAGTGCCTTGATTTTATTTCATAAACATGAAGCGGGGGATTATGACAGATATCAATGAAAACCTGAAAATAACGCCTCTGAATGGCAGGCATATTGCGCTTGACGCAAGAATGGTGCCGTTTGCCGGATGGAACATGCCGGTGCAGTATCCCGAGGGGATTCTTGCCGAACACAGGCACACAAGGACACACGTTTCAATTTTCGACATCTTCCATATGGGGGAATTCCGTGTCAAGGGTCCGGGTGCCGCACAGGAGCTCGACAGGATACTTGCCCGTGCAGTCGCCAACCAGAAGCCGGGAACATGCCGCTATAATTTCCTCCTGACCGAAAAGGGGACTGTCATAGACGATCTTATTGTCTACCGGATAAGCGAGTCTGAATTTTATATCGTTGTCAACGCTGGAACCAGGGATGGGGATGCTGCCAGGCTCAAGGAACTTCTTCCCAAAAGCATTTCCTTCGCCGATGAATCCGATGCAACCGCCAAAATAGATCTCCAGGGTCCTGAAAGCGCGGATATGCTTGTCGGACTCGGACTCGAAAGGGAAAACCTGCCCCTGTACTACAAATGGACGAACACGGAAATCGCAGGTATCCCCTGCCTGCTCAGCAGGACAGGATATACTGGAGAACTTGGATTCGAGCTCTACTTCGATACAGGAAAATCGGAGAAAATGTGGAATCTCCTGCTCGAACAGAAAAATGTGAAACCTGCAGGGCTCGGAGCCCGTGACACTCTGCGTCTGGAGATGGGATATCCGCTGTATGGACACGAACTCAATCTCGAGACCACTCCGGTGGAAGCCGGGTTCGGGCAACTCCTGAAACTTGAGGAGAAACGTAATTTCATCGGCGCTGAGATCCTGCGAAATTCGCAGCCGGCGAAAAAGCTTGTGGGAATAGTCCTTGAAGGAAGACGTGCCGCCAGGGAGGGAACTGAAGTCCTGATTGATGGCCAGCACGCCGGAAAAGTAAGCTCAGGCACGTTCGCCCCTTCACTTGAGAAGGCGGTCTCAATGGCTTATATCTCCACGGAATTCCAGTTTCAACTTGGAAAAGATGTAGAGCTGGTCACTGGCAGGACAAATATCAACGGCAAAATATCTGAAATACCTTTCTACAAAGGTGGCACCGCCCGGAAGTGATTGTACGTATTCAGTAAACTATG
>JANYBI010000657.1 GCA_025360875.1 Lentisphaerota bacterium | reverse complement strand
ATTACTTTTATGGTCATGTTTATTAATTTCCATCTTAAATATGAAGAATTATGATAAATTGTTGGCATTACATTTTAAGTTTTACAAATTTTCTTAGCCTCAAAATTATAGAAAAAACGCTTCAAACTGTCGAAAACAAGCCAAACTATCACTGTATTTTCCAGCAAGACAGGAGTTCCATATATTCATAGTTCGGCAAGGAGGTGGAAATGACTTTGCGCAGATTGCTCAGCATCGTACTCGCTGTTCTTGTCATCGTTAGCACGGGCTGCGCTTCGATTGATAGGACTGGGCCGTATTTCCGCGTCAAAGAATCCGGAAAATGGGGATTCATCAATTCAGCTGGCCAAATGGTCATTTCACCTCAATACGACAATTGCTTCTACCAGTTTAGTGAGGATCTGGTACCAGTTGAGGTTTCGAACAAATGGGGGTATATCGATCGGGACGGCAGATTTGTTATCCCCCCTCAGCATGACAGTGCGCAGAGCTTCAAGGATGGTCTCGCCGCTGTAAGCATCGGCGAACCATTTGAAGGTCAATGTAAATACGGCTACATAGATAAATCAGGACGGTATGTTCTAGAGCTTAATGAGTCCTTTTCTTATTGCGGGTTTAGCGACGGATTGATGAAAGTCAAGAAGGGGATGAAATGGGGATACATAGACACAAAGGGAAACTGGGCAATCCCACACGAGTTTATGGATGCAGATGATTTCTCAAGCGGACTAGCAGGAGTTCGCTTGGACGAAAAGGTTGCGGGTTACATAAATACTAAGGGTGAGTGGGTGATTCGCCTTGATTCGGCCCTTCCCCACTACGAGGGATTTGCAGAAAACCTTGCTCCGGTGCTAGACTGCAAGTCTGGGAAATTAGGCTTTATTAACAAGGCTGGTATCTTTGTTATTCCTCCGCAGTTTGATCAGGCCAGCAGCTTTCATGAAGGGCGAGCAGCGGTATGCATTGTAAAAGAAGATGCTACAGGTTGGCCACAGACAAAATGGGGGGCCATAAATACAGCCGGGGAAGTGGTGATACCAATCAAATATGAAACTCTCTGGCCATTCAGTGAGGGAATGTCCAAGGTTGCGGATAATCACGAGTGCGGATTCGTAAATCTCGATGGGGAACTTGCTATACCCTGTATGTTTCGGAGCGTCGATCCTTTTGAAAATGGCCTGGCTTTCGTAACAGTAGGGGACTTTGCTGATAAGACCGGATGGAGTGGTTATATCAACAAGCAAGGGGATTTCGTGTGGAGACCAAGCGACTTCAAGGCTCGGGACAAAGCGAGGGAGAGTGAGAAGAACCGAGAACCCACTATCAAAGTTTTCAACGACAGGGAGTGTAATGACAAAGGACTTCTCGTCACCTGTACTAGGAAAGTACCCAGAGCCGGCGAGAACGCTGGTAAAATAATAATCCAAGTCGTAAATCTTATGGAAGAGGAAGTGTTTCTCGAAGTTACAGACTTTGAGTCACTTGGTTACTCAGTGGAAACACGAGGAGGCGGATATGCCGGCAGTGGTGGTTCTTTCACCTTCTTCCCTGACAACACGCATCTTCTCAAGCGGTTACATGCTACAAGTTATTCTAATGGAAAACCTTTTACTTGTGGTTGCTGCATGACGCAGATCAAGGGGAGCCTCGCGCCTGAGGCGCTTGAACTCGGACCAGCAAAGGGGACGATTGATGTATGCCTCAGCGGATACTACCGCAATACAGGAAGGCATTTCTCGGAGTGTATAAAATTGCCATTTGAGATAATTGAAAAAGAAGAAGCCCAACAAACGGATAAAGCAACGACTCAGGAAACCACGCCATGCGCAACTCGCTGAGTAACTCATCCGAGCTCGTATAATAGTCCAATGAAAAGATTCAGGATGACATGTGCGGCGATCATTGTTGTACTTGCAGGTCTGATGGTAGGCATGAACGGTGGGGCCCAGAAGGGCGAAGAGAAGGCTTCCGGGACGAAGGTTCTCATTTGAACATTCGATTCGCGCGCCCTGGCAATCATCTACTACAATTCGGAAGTATTCAAGAACCAGATGAACTGAGTTCTGGTCCGGTAAATATTAAAGGAAACCTCTAAACTGTTTTATGAGAGTGAAAAAGAGAACGAATACGCTGAATTATACTTGAACATTGGCACCGTCCATCGCAAAGTATGGAATTCCCGGTAACACAAATTTAATTTTAAGGGATATTATGCCAAAGAAAAGAAAGTCTTCAGTGTCCGGCGCGTCGCCAGAAATCATTGTAGCAGGGCACATATGCCTCGATCTGACACCATCCTTCGCATCTGAAGGGAAAAGGGATTACAAGGATCTCATAGCTCCGGGAAAACTTGTGAACGTTGGCCCCTGCATCATTTCGACCGGAGGTCCGGTCTCCAACACCGGTCTGGCTCTTGCTATCTTAGGCCAGTCCGTCGGACTCATGGGCAAGACCGGCAACGACACTTTCGGGACCATACTCAGGAATAAGATGTCAGAATGGGGCCTTGACGGTTCCATTCTCAAGATAGACGGCGAGCAGACATCCTATACAATTGTGGTCGTCCCTCCTGGGATTGACAGGACATTCCTCCATAATCCCGGAGCGAACAATTCCTATTCAAGCAACGACGTCGCATTCAAGTCGCTTGAAAAGGTCAAACTCTTCCACTTCGGCTATCCCCCGCTGATGAAAACCATGTTCAAGGACGGCGGAAAAGAACTCATCGATCTTTTCAAGAAGGCTAAAAAGGCGGGAGCCACGACAAGCCTCGACATGTCCCTGCCCGATCCGGATTCGGAGAGCGGTCAGGTTGACTGGAAATCAGTCCTCAAAAAACTTCTGCCATATGTCGATCTTTTCCTCCCGAGCGGAGAGGAAGTCATGTTTTTCCTCGACAAGGGGCGTTTCTTTGAAAAAAGAAAACTGGCAAAGGAGAAAGGACGGGATGTGCTCGATTTCTATACGGGTGAAGACCTGTCATTCCTCAGCGGCAAACTCATCGAAATGGGAGCTGGGCTGACAACCCTCAAGATAGGGCACCGGGGCATGTATCTGAGAACTTCGGGTATGGAAAGATTGAATCAATTCGGGAGGGCAAAGACGGGTTGTGGAAGCAATAAGGCCAGAACCTCTGACGCCGCCACCAGCAGCTGGGTCAACCGCGAGCTCTGGGAACCGGCATTCAAAGTCGAAAAACTGGTGAGTGCAACTGGCTCCGGCGACAGTTCAATTGCGGGTCTCCTTTCAAGTTTCATGCGTGGCGAGAGCGTTGAGCAGGCGCTCAAATTCGCCACCGCCGCCGGCGCACAGAATGTCCAGGTCGCTGATGCGGTCAGCGGAATAAAGGACTTTGCGGAGACCAGGCGGATGATTCCAAAGTGGAAGAAAGACGAAACGACCGCAGCACAACAGACCGATATTGGCTGGAACTGGCATTCCCAGGGCCGGATCTGGACTGGTCCTAATGACAGGAAGAACTGACAAGACACGATTAATTCACTCGCAAACTTGATACTGCGACAATAAATTGTAAATTCAACTCCTTTATTTAATTCCATAAATACGGATGGGGGAAATGCTAGCTAAGACTTATTCAGCCACTATAAACGGCGTCAACGCATATACCGTGGAAGTCGAGGTGAATGCGACCGGACAGGGCGAGAACACAACTGTTTCGGTGGTCGGGCTCCCTGATGCGGCGATCAAGGAGAGCCGGGACCGTGTACGCTCAGCGCTCCAGAGCTGTGGATACAGGCATCCTTTTGGAAATACTGTAGTCGGTCTTGCGCCTGCGGACATCCGCAAGGAAGGTGCAGCCTTTGATCTTCCAATAGCGATATGCATGATTGCAACGACCGGCAAGATCGATCGTGAAAAGCTTTCCAGGACAATGATAATCGGCGAACTCTCCCTGAACGGAAGCGTAAGGCCGGTCAAGGGAGTCCTTCCAATAGCTGTGCATGCAAGAAACCTCAAGGACATAGATTCGCTTATAGTTCCAATGCAGAACGCAGCCGAAGCCGCAGTGGCTTCCGGGAAAATCCCTGTCTATCCGGTTGAAAACCTCGTAGATGCGGTGAATTTCTTTTCCGGAACCGATTCCAGAAAACCCTACAGTGAGACCATCGACGAGGTGGTCGCCGTATCCAAGGGCAGACCAGACCCCGATTTCATGGAAGTCAAAGGGCAGAACTATGCGAAGCGCGCACTTGAGATTGCTGCAGCCGGCGGGCACAATGTCCTGATGATCGGCCCGCCCGGAACTGGAAAATCAATGCTTGCAAAACGTGTCCCCGGAATATTGCCGCCAATGCACATCGATGAGGCGCTGGAGGTCAGCAAGATCCACAGCATCATGGGACTTCTTCCGTCTGAAACTCCTGTCCTTACGCAGCGTCCTTTCAGGTCTCCCCATCACACGATAAGCGATGCTGGGCTTTTCGGAGGGCAGAGCACTCCCACGCCCGGAGAACTCAGCCTTGCGCACAACGGAGTGCTTTTCCTGGACGAACTCCCAGAATTCAAGAGGAACGTGCTGGAAGTCATGAGACAGCCTCTGGAAAACGGTTCTGTCACAGTCTCACGCGCTTCAGGTTCATTTGTCTTTCCCGCCAGGATCATGCTCATAGCCGCGATGAACCCATGCCCATGCGGGCATTATGGAAATCATCAGCGGATCTGCAGATGCACACCGCCGCAAATCCAGAGATACAGGAGCAAGATATCAGGACCTC
>JANYBI010000556.1 GCA_025360875.1 Lentisphaerota bacterium | reverse complement strand
TCCGGAGTTTTTGATGGAAACTCCGGAAATATATATCATATCAGGTAATTAACCAATGTAAGCGTTGTAATATTTGGGGGTGACGGAAAATCGGAATTAGGGTTGAATACTGTAGGCAAATGCAATCCTGCCAGGAGGAAGAATACCTGTAACTTTTATTTTAGCATCGACTTGCCTGTTTCGGGGGAAGCTGTCAGTAGCGGTTCCTTGCAGCGTTGGATTAGCAGCTCAGCGATTTTTTATCGCACCAATGTTTGGCCCAACTGCATTGTTATTTATCTTTTATTCTTTTCTTGAATTCAGGATATAGCATCCTCTTCCCGTGGACAACGGCAAGAACATATATGACATTGTCGGAAATCTCATATATGACCCTGTAACTGAATACAAAATGCTCGCGGACGTTTTCATTGTCTTCTTCCGGGACAATACGTCCTGAAATGGGAAAGGTGCATAGGAGAGCTGTTGTGGATAATATTCTTGTTACCACCGAACAGGCATAGAAGTGAGAATCTCTCTCGATGTATTCTGCTATTCCCTCTATGTCTTTTAAGGCTTCAAGAGACCAGATTACCTGATAATCCATTTTTTCAGCCTTTTTTCAACTTCTTTCTGGCTAAAGACCTTGCCTTCTTTGATCTGCTCTCTTGACTTCCTGAGTTTTTCGGCAACAAAAAGATGGTATTGGATATCTTCAAAAGATGTATCATCCGGTAGGCTTTTTATAATATTTTCCGCTTCAATTTTTGCTGTAGCAATCATGATAGGCTCCTGTCGTTATTTTTCGTCAATAATCTAGCACGTCTTATTTCAAACTCAATTTCATAGATAACGTTCAAAGATTTCCTACAATGTTTTACCGTTAGGAGAATCTGCATGGTTCGACTTTTCTTTCTCTTTTTCAATAACTTCCCAAAATTGAGGACAACATGGCCCGACAATTTCTCCTGTAAGAGATACATCGATCTCTGTTCTAACTTTCGACATTTTATCATATGGAGTAGAGTAAATCACTACCCAATATGGTACGATGTATGGAGATGATCCTATTCGAGCTAAATCGAGAAATGTCGAAG
The DNA here is from genome assembly GCA_025360875.1 of Lentisphaerota bacterium. Lineage (GTDB taxonomy): Bacteria > Verrucomicrobiota > Lentisphaeria > Victivallales > GWF2-50-93 > GWF2-50-93. The sequence continues at coordinate 8,194 of JANYBI010000556.1, read as the reverse complement.
CTCGAGTCCATCCGCTGCCTTCGGCAAGAGACGGCATTTTTTGATCTGCGATATATCCAGCATGACTGCGTGAGATAAGAACAATAATAATAATAATTGAGATAATACAAACCGATACCCACATTATAATTCTGCGTTTTTTCATTTTTATTATTGTGTCGAAATTCTTATTATGCGGTTTCCCATAAGAGGGGTATCGAAATGACAATTTTGTAGCCCCCGCCCCGGATTTAGCCTCAAGAAGCTCCTGTCAAGACATAGAGTAGACGGATTAGATTAATATACCTCGCAATATCTTTGTCAGCATCATTTTGAGGCTACTGGTGTCCTAAATAAATTTATCGGAGTCGGGGTCGGTATCGGAATCGCTTTCGATTGAATTCGTTTTCGATCCCGATACCGATTCCGACCCCGAACATAAATATATAAACAGGCCCCTTGTTAAAGACACACTCATTTTTCTTACTGTTTAGGACAGGGTTGTTTCGAGGCTAAACTGCATGTTGTGCTTGAGGCTGGACGCACAACAATCATTTTCTCACCTTCATGGCATATGCTATGAAGAATGCGGGGACGACGAAACTACGAATGAGTCAATCTGGTTGTCCTGAGTTTTGATGACATTCGAAATCAGGGCATTCTCGTACTTGGCCACCTCTCCATGCTCCAGCCCCTTAAGAAGTTCTGTCACTTCTGGCGGGAGCGGCTGACCGGCTTTGACAAACGGCGGTATCGCCTGCGAATTGACCAGTTCCTCCACTGTTCCGTCTTTTCCGAGAACGACAAGTCCCATATTCAGTTCTTTGAACGCACGGCTGGAAGCAGTTAAAACCCGGTCCGTCCTGGCCATTTCCTTATCGTATTCGGCCATCTTCTTGTCAAGTTCCACCTGTAACTCATTGCTGACAGCGCGTTCCAGGTATGCCATCAGCTGGTCGATACCCGGCTCCACACGGAAATCATCTTCGATCTTCTTACGGATTCGATCGAGCAACCCGGGCTTGCGGCGTTTGCTGGCTTTCTCCTTGCGTTCTTCAATGTGTCCCTTTACCAGGTCAAGCAGCCCTTCTGTCTTTTCAGGGTTCTCCTTGACTTTCTCCTCCACTTTGGGGAGGATTTCCCCATCGGTCTTCTGATTGGGTGAGACCGCTTTGAGCATGTCCCTGGTTCTATCCTTGTCACCGTCGGTTTCAGTGAACTCGGAAACAACCGATTCCGCCCTGGCGGAGCTTGTCGCATCCGCAATCTTATCGGCCACCTGCTGCATCACCGATCCCACCAGCGTTCCCTTGTGCCGTTCGGCCTCGCGTTTCAGATTTACTTCCAGCAGTGCGTAAGAACGGACAATCTGTTTCTTGCGCATTGGCGCCGCACGCAAGATCGGGGCCCCTGCCTCCTGCTTCATCGTTGTCTCGACGTTGCGCACCAGGGAACTCATCATGTTCGTCAGTTCGTCCCCGCTGAGCGATTGGTTCACCTTGGTGACTTTTTCGAGTATTTTGTCGCAGAATGAAACTGGATCCGACACGATGTTATCCACCATTTCATTCGGCTTTGCGCCCGAGGCAGTTGTCCCGTCCTGTCCCGGCTCCCCGCCGCCACCGCCAACCATGTTGACGTCAACCACTTCTTCATTTTCCTGGACAAGCTTGTAATAGGAGGAGTTTAACTTGATACCGCGCATGTTCTCGCGCTGGGAAAGCATGTCAATACCGCCGGCTTCCCCGATCTCCTCTTCTGTAGAGGATATTATGCGGAAAAGCTTTTCCAGGTCCTCGAAAGTCAATTCCTCGGTAAATGTCAGGCTTATCAGCCCTATTCCTGCCAGACGGCGTCCGAGCCGGAGAACCCCCGAGTTGTTCGTTTCAATGCTGTTGCCTTCAAGCATGAATTTCTTGTCCTGCAATGAAACCGAGAAGCGGCCAAAAGCCTTGATTACTTTCTGAAACTCTTCAAGGTTCTGCTGGATATTCAGCTGTGTTGTCGGATGGTCCCAGGAGTAAAGCTGAATGCATGAAAATGTCTTGTTGAAATCCCTCAGGAGCCTGCCTATCTCCTGCTGCAGTTTCAGCTTCGGGATCTCCTGCTCCTGCTGCGCGCCATTGCCGGTATTTGCCACTGCTGTCGTGTCCACTGCATATCCTCCATATATATAGAACGTCAGATTTATTATGTCTTCGTATATAATTTCATGCGTTCGCTGCTGTATTCCGTCAAATGCGGCGGCACCAGCGAAACCTGGTACTCAAAGACATTGATATTTGTTCCACCCTCACGATAGACCTGCGCCAGGTGATCCGCCAGCCCGACAAGTACGGAAATATCCGATTCAATCCATTTCGCCAGCAGTTCCAGCAAGCGCGAGCAGGTCTGGTTGTTTGGAATCTCCAGCCTGTAGATCAGCTCATTTGCCTCAAGAAGCATGCCTCCCCACTCTTTCAGTTTCGTCTGGAAACTGATCAAGTCGGCAATACTGTTGTTATAAAGGGCCTTGTCGACGTCTTCATTGATGATCCGATACAGGCGGAGCTTGTTTTTCATGATCGCCTCGAAAACCCCATCGATCCCGGAACCCGCATTGCCCACGGCGTTGGATTTGAACAATTTTGCCTCAACAACGTTGAACTGGCATCTTCTCTCGCATATTTTCTGCTGCAACGGCTCCAGCACCCGTCGCATCAGCGCCGCCACCAGGCCGTGTTCCCAGCAATTCTTGTTGGTCGCACCATCCAGGAAAGAAAGAAGTTCTTCGTCTACAACGGCGAGCTGTGCGCGTTCTTCGCCGCTTATTTCGCGTGCGACGGGCACTGATACGTTTTCCTGCTTCGCCGCCTTGCTGCGGCTGGGAACTACGAAATTGTGCTCGCAGGCCGGACACACCATTTCCTGTCCGATCTCCGGCTCCGCAATTGCGAGCACGCGACCGCAGCGATTGCAGGAAACGAGAATGTCGGCAAGCATTTCTCCGGCAGACGAATCTCCATTCGTAACGGGTTTCTCTTTCTTGCCGGGTTCTGAAATCGCAGGTTTTGCATCGGCGACAGCGCCGGGGCAGACCTCCCGCAGATAGAGTGCCATCATCATTTCTTCCGCTTCGGCAAACGTATTGAAACGCTTGTAGGTGTCGCGGTGAATCATGCGTTTGATGCAGGCGAGCAGCATCTTTCCCTGGATTTTGCGCATGCGCGGCCCCTCCCGGATAAAACTGAGATGGGCGCGTATCACCCGTTGCAGGTCGGCCCCCTCTCCAGTGCCTGCTTCGAAAAGGGAACACCCTGCAGCCGCGTGGAACAGTACCATGCCCAGACAGTAAATTTCACTGTTGACCTGTTCGCCCACTCCCAGTATGCGTTCCGGCGGCATGTAGACCGGTGTTCCGTGGAACTCGTCCAGTCTCACCCATTTCGCGTCTCCCTGGGTGAGACAGATGCCGAAATCAAACAAAACGGCTCCGCGTTGCGGATGCAGCATGATGTTGCTGGGCTTCAGGTCGCGGTACAGGTAGCCTTTGTTGTAGATGTGCGACTCGGCGGCAAGCAGCTGCATGCCGATCGAGAACACCTCGCTGTCCGATATCCTCGCACCATCGCTCACGGCGTTCTCCAGCGGCATGCCATCCAGGAACTCCGACACCACATAATGCTCGCCATTGATCTCGCCAAACTCAATCACGCTCAGTATGTTGTCATGGCCGCCCAGACGTTTGCCGACTTCGGATTCCTTCAGGAGATTCTTTATCAGCTCCTGTGAATTGCGTTTGTGCTGCGGCAGTATCTTGACTGCAAATGGAGTTTCCCGGTTATCGGCGCGCCAGGCTTTGTAGACCGTCCCCATGCCGCCTTTTCCGAGAAATTTGAAAAGCCAGTAGTTCCCCAGTTTGCGCGGAACAGGGATTTCCTCCTTGCATTCCGGACACGGTTTGATGGTGAGCGGCACGTGCCCCGCCAGCGGGAATACGTGATGGCAGCCGGGACACTCAAGCTTGCCCTGGGTAAATGCGTCAAGTTCATGTTCGAACACGGCCGCCTTGCTTTTTTTTCCCTTCAAAAACCACACGGGATAATATTCCTTTCATGAATTTATATTTCGTTTTGAGGCCGGGCGTCAATCATTTGGAGGGGGCGCTCCCGTATCCATCAGTTTTTGGTTGAGCTTTTGCCGCGCTGATTTCGACTACCAGACGGTTGGATACTACCTTGCCTGACCAGGCGCCTGCGGGCGCCTTGTCACGCTCCTTGTTCTCCTCGAACTCCACCCAGACCTCGTACTTTCCAGGCTTCTCCGGCTTCACTACCCAATGCCAGAGATCGAACACCTCCTCGTCGGACTTGCCCGATGCTATGGATATCCACTGTTCCCCGGCATGTCTCAAACGCGCGCGATTGTCTTTTCGCGCCGGGGCCAGGGCGCCGTCCAATCCCCGGACAAACACATGATCATACAGGTCACAGCACCGGTCGCGAGCCAATGAGAGCACATCCTTGCGCATGTTTTCCCACTTGAGACAGAGCTCCTTCTGCGGTACTGCGCCCGCCGGCGCCGCTGCAAGCGGGAGAATCTTCTCTGCAAGAGTCACCTTCAGCCCATTGACCACGTTTATCTTTCCCGCATCAACAGCCTCTTCTGCAAGCATGTTCGCTGCGACCAGCCCAATCACTCCAAGACCAGCTATCAGACATCCGAATATACATTTGACTCTCATTGCTACCTCCGTTTAGGTTTAGTGCCCGAGGGATCATCGTCCAGCAAAGATTTCTCGGCATCGGCAACAGTCGAGAAAACAGTTACTGGCAGCGAACGGTTGACAGCCACGGTCTCGGCAAACTTCCTCGCGTCGCTATCCATGTTGACATCGACATAGGCGATCTTCTCCATTGACCCCAATGCTTTTGTACTTATCCCCGAAATGACTTCGAATACATCTGTCATTCTCAGCAGGGGACCATCGAGGTGTTCCTCAATCAGCACCCTGTAGCACTTCCGCTCCTTGCACTCGTTGAAGATTTCCTCCAGGTAACGCTCTGTATTCTCCCTGTTGTTCATACCGGTGATGGTGATGTGCAGATATGTGGACTTCTGCTCGAACTTCAATTTGTATTTCATAACCCCCCCTCGAAATTCACTTTTGGATCGTCAGCACCTATTATTTTGCCAGAAGCGCATCTATGGCCTTGCCTATTTCCCTGTCGATATAATCGTTGACGGAAAGATTCTCCTTGGCTGCGGCCTCAGCGAGCTTGTTGTATTCCTTAAGGGAGACCATCCTGTTGGTGTTTTGCAGCTTGGTGGAGGCCGGAATCTCAAGCCATGCGGCTTTGGCTTTCGCGATCTGCGCGTCGTCAAGTCCCAGGGCACGGAGAACTCCTTCAGCCATCATCTGGTCACCCTGCGGCGCCATGTGCACTCCATCATTGGTCAGATAGTTAGCCTTGTTGGGTTTTGGCGCGTTGGTCTCCTTTGCTTTTTTGATAGCCTCCTGCATTTGGCTGTTCAAGTCGGCCAGAGGCATTCCACGTTCTTTCGCCAGTGCCACCAGGAATTCGTTGTACGCGATGAGCTTCTGGTTGTTGGCGTTGGGCTGGTCTTCATTTATCATCGTTGAAGTGAGTATCACAGGCTTGACACCTGCAGCCTGGACCTTGTCGATGAGGGCCGTGATGTTCTCCTTGTACTTGTCGAGCGGGACGCCATTTGCTCCGTGCCAGACGTCATTCACTCCGCAGCTGAGAGTCATTACATTCGGTTTCTTGCTGAGCACATCCCTGTCCACACGTGCAAGCATGTCGTTGGACTTATGCCCGCCGATACCGGCGAAGACCGGTTCCACCTTGATGCCGTTAGCGTCAAGTCCGCTAATGACAAGTTTTGCATAACCGCCGGGGGTGTTGGCCCCAAACTGCGTTATCGAGTCGCCCAGGAATGCCAGCTTCTCGCCGCTTTTAACAATGATTTCACCGGCCAGGCAATTCACGGTGCCCGCCGCCACCAAGGCCAGGGCCAGACAGATCTTGAACATCTTCATCTTTATCCTCCTTAAATATATTGATTTAAAATTTCTAAATATTCTAAAAACAGCTCAGAGACAGAAAAATATCATCAGCCATCTTTTCACTTCTTAGATATGGGTATTTCCACATTTGCTGGTCAAACAGGGAGATGGCGATAGCATGTCTCGTCCCCCTACTAAAATCTAATCTCAAAACCGTAATAATCAATTCTGTTCCCTGATGCACTAGCCTGGATTATTCACGCGATGTGAATAATCCACCGCTACGCGGACGTGATCTCGTTGCAAAGCAACGAGAAACGTGGTGACGCCCCAATGCCGTTAACTTAAGCGCAATACGTTAATGATGAGATTATTATATTGTTACTCTTTACGCATGAAATGCGTAGAATAATACAGCCTATGGTTTCAACCATAGGTACTGAAACAAAATATGGTTCGCCTTGAAGAGGCGAAATATATTCCTTCCGTCCCTACAGGACGTATTATTTTTCAATATGGAACCTGTGGTTAAAACCACAGGCTATAATATTCAATCCTTTCAGGATTAGCATACGGACATAACACGTGAGACATTAATATGTTATATCTTAAGTTAACGGCATTGGTGACGCCTCGTTTGTTCGCCGTTGAAACGGCGAATATCACGACTTCTGCCCAAAACCTTGGGCAGAAGTGATTAATTCATGAAAGGCAATCTCTCATGAATTAATCAGGCTAGTGCTCGAAATGGAAATACACGAAGCATTGCCCTTCCTTCATGTAGGATTTAAAACCGTCCGTATGTTTTTTCATTATGAATCCCGAGAGTCTTGGAATGCTGTGTTCACTGTTGAAAAGCTCAGATTCAGTGGGTTTGTTTTCAGGGAACTCCATGGGAGCGCCATTGTAGGAAATATCCACATCCAGGTTGAATTCATCAAAGGTCACCTTCACTTTCACCTTTTCCTTCGTGAGCCCGAGATGGGTCGCCGACTCCATGAATTCATTGATCACTCCGCTGGCACGGAAAATCACGGTCTTCAAGGCGCCCCAGGTGGCGCCCTGGCGTTCCATGATGGAGAGGATCTGCTCGTATGAATCCACTCCCGGAGCGAGTTCGAAGTGGAAAGACTTGGATATCCCGATCCTGAGGAAGATGTTCAGCACGATGGCGGTCACGGTGGCAAGGCTGAGCGATGATGAGAAAAACGGATGGATCCAGGGGTGGACATCCTTGTATAGTCCGGGCACGAAATCGACGCTGAGCCCGAAGATGATTGAAATGCCTATCAGGAAAGTCTTCCTTGAATCGATCATCCGCAATGTCACTATCTGGATGCCTGCCAGGATCATGAAACAGGCCGCGAAAATCAGGATCGCCCCCATCACCGGAGTCGGCATGATCACAAAGACCGAGGCAAGTTTCGGGAAAAAGGCGAGGAATATCAGTATGCCGCCGATGGCATAGGCGATCTTGCGGCTTGTGGCGCCGGTGGCAATGGATAATCCGACATTGTTGGAAGCGACGGACTGGCCCAGCGAACCGAGAAGTCCGGATAGCACATTGCCGATGGAGCATGCCAGAATCCCCCTGCCTATCGACTTCATGTCCGGCCTTTTCCAGGCGGTGTCGTTGATTTTCTGGCATGTGGTGAGGTCGCCCATGGTCTTGAGGGCGGACGAAAGAGTGGCGACGAGAAATGGTACCAGCAGGGCGAAGCTGAAGGAAAGTCCGTATTCGCAGAAAGACGGGAACTTGAAAAAAGGTTCGCTTATCATCTGGGAGAGGTGCCTGTTGGTGAGCACTCCCGCGAGATACGCGGCGGTATATCCGAATGAAAGGCCGATAAGCACGGAATACAGCCGCAACTTCCCCTTTCCCCACACATTGAAGCTCATCATGGCGAACAACGTTATCATTCCTACGGCCAGATCCTTTGCATCGGGCACCATATGATACCTGTCGACACCAAGGAACCTTGTAACTCCGAGGGGAATAAGCTCAATTCCAACCATCATGACGATAGTGCCTGTGACTTCAGAAGGGAAGAATGACCTCATCCTGGGGACAATACGGGAAAAGAGACCTTCGAACACTCCGCCGACAGCTGTCATGCCGAAGATCAGTGACAGTCCGCCTGTCTTGCCTGCCAGCATCGAAGCTGAAAGGAAGGCTGGACCGTTCAGCAGCGGGCACAGGTAAGA
>JANYBI010000548.1 GCA_025360875.1 Lentisphaerota bacterium | reverse complement strand
TGAGGTCGAAGCCTGCCTTGGCGACGTAATCGTGCCTGCAAACGGCCTCGCGCCCGGTGAACGGTATCGGCAGGCCCAACAGCCTGATCTTTTCCCTCTTCCAGGTGAAGCTGTGGTCGAATTCTCCTCTTGCAATCGCTAACTCAAGCACCGGAGCCACCTGCCTGACTGTCACCGTATGCCCTTCAACTGACACTTCGCATCCAGAGCCGAAGTATTCCCCGATCACTCCCGCGGCTGTTCTGAAGCCCTGCTTCACAGTGGCGGCGAAAAGTATTCCCATCCCCACGGCGATAGCCGCGAGGAACACAAGGACTGCCGCCATAATTAAGATCAACATTAAAATTTCGTGTATCATTTTAAACTATTCCCTCTTTAAACAGATTATCATTGCACCTATGATTCCTGGCACCCAGCCGATAATCGTCAAGATCAGTACGATCAGGAAGCTCCCGCAGCCCTTGTCGGCAACGGCCAGCGGAGGCAGCAGGACACATAGTATCGCTCTCAGAAGTCCCATGGCAGTTCCTTTCCTTTAAATTCCAGATTCCAGCTAAAAATACAAAGCGGGACGTTATCAGCGCCCCGCTTTGCTGTAAAGGAAACTCCGATCAGGCCGCCAAACAGCCCTTCTCGCCGGCAGCCTTGACGAACTCGACCTCGTCATCGGAATTGATGACGGTGTCCCTGTCGGTGATATCATCACCGTTGACCAGGATGGTGCAGTTGTCCTTGGGGATGTTCAGCACCTGTCCATATGACCTGATAGCCTCGTTGATGGTCTTACCCTCCGCTTCGCCGACTTCGATTGTGTTCACGCCGCAGATTAGCTTTGGCATTGTCAGTCTCCTTCTTTTTGGTTGCCCGCCGCCGTTGTGGCTGCGGGATTTGTCTGGCGCAGTTACATACTGCTCAGAACGTGATTCCTCGTTTCGCGTTAATCTTCCTTTTCGATTTCTCTTTCTTCTCCTGCATTATGCTGGCACTCAGGGCCATCATATGGCACCTTGCCGTCGTAAGGCAGTAGGTCTTCCTCGTACCTTTGAGCCTGAATCCGATCACGCCTCCGGGTTCCAATGTGACTATCACCTGCCTTTTCCTGCCCCTCTCGAATACGGAGCAGTCAGTCTCCCTGGACCATTTCTTCTTTACTCTTGTCATGATTCCATCTCCTCGACATCAACAAGATTGTAGACATCGCACCATCGCATTCCGCATTCCTGGCATGTGACTTCCTGCGATGCCTGTGCACCGATGATATCCACGGATTCACCGGTTATGCTTTCAGATCTGCAGCACGGGCAGCAATTACCGCGACGCAGATATGACCGCTTCCGCCTGGCCGTTAGCTTCTTCAGTTTCCCAGCCACATCTAACCTCCCTCCAGCGGTATCATGCCGCGCGTTTCACAGTTCTTGCAACGTTTTTCCCGATGTCGAAATACACCTCGCTGTATGACGGTGCCGGACCACGGCTGATCCCGTAGTATGCGTTCATCATCAGCGTCGCCGCCATGAAGTTCGCGAATATAAGCTGCGGGCTTTCCGGAATCTGCTCGTCACAGCCGATCTCGTCGGGCCTGCGATCTTTTGGCAAGTCTATTTCAGGATGGCACCTCGTTATGGGAGCCGTCACCACACGCCCTTTCTGCTTCACGAACACCTGGACGTTGCCGTCCGTGTAGTCGTTCCCTCCTGAGATCAGCACGGCATCCCTCAACCTGAGCATGTGCTCCTGGACGAGTTTCCGCGTCGCATGGTTGTCCACGCAGAGCAGCACGGTATCGCCGGCCTGAATCAGCTTTCCAATGTTAGCTGGCGTGACATAACCTGTAACGGCCTTCACGTCCAGCTCCTTGAACATCCTCGACAGCCGGCGCGCCCAGGCATCCGCCTTGTGCATACCTACTTCGTCGTATGCCACGCGCTGCCTGTCAGCATTCCTAGGCTCGTACCTGTCGCCGTCAACCAGCAGGATCTGCCTGCGGCTGTCTTTGTTGTGCGCCAGGTATCTCGCCATAGGTTCTGCCAATGCACCGCCTATGCCTCCAAGCCCAATCATAATCAGCTTCGACATTATGCCTCCTTTCCGTTTTTCCATTTTACATCCCTGTCGTACTGCCTGTAGACACCGCCGTCAGCAGGCACGCTTTCATCGATGTGGAACGCGCAGGTATATCCAAGCCCGTCACCGGGATCATTGGTCACGGTGCTGCGCAAGCCTCCGAAGTGCTCCGCTATCAGTTCGCCCAAAGCCTCAAGGAAGCGCTGATACTGTTTGCTGTCGTCAATCGCCTCAGGCGCGCGCCTGATTATGTCGAACATCTCGGAATCCTTCAGGATCTTGGGCATCGTACTCCTTTCAGTGCTCTGCTTTTTTCCTTGTCCAGCCTTCCATGCAGCGCATTGAGAACGTGTACCATTTTCTCATGTTCCTTTGCCGACTGCTCCAGCATATCAAGCTGCTTTCCGGCAGACATATGGTTCCATACCTGGTGCGCCGCATGCCTGTGCTCGAAGCACCTGTGCGCTCCGCTGTTCATATATCTGACCGCGCGTTCCCGCGCCTCGGACATGTCCTCTATCTCCTTCAACAGGAACTCCGGAAATTTGCAGAACTCTCTGTATTCCATCCTGTGCATGTTCATACTTCCTCCATATGCATGAACTCATCCACGGCAAGCTTCTCGCCGCAGTACCAGCACAATGGATTATCCGCCTCAAGCGCATATTCCGGAATCTCCTCGCCGCAGTGCGGACAGTTTATTTCTCCGTGTGATTCCTCCCTTTGATGCCTGCATCCGTCTGTACTTCCCGAAAAATCCGGCAGCATATCCCTCTCGTTGAAAGGAAACCTCTGCCTTGCCGGCCTGACGTTCTTCATCCAGGGATGCTTGCTGTCCTTGTTTTCCGAATATCCGGGCATGTCTGCGATTATGTCCTCGGGCCTGCACTCGAACATCCTGCCATTGATGTAGACCGCTGTGGCGATCTCAGGAAACGGCAGGCTTATCCTGCCAAGCACGATGTGCAATCCGTCGAAGTTGACGACGTCACCGTCATCAGTTCCGGAGAAGAACGCGCCCATGTTGCAGTGCGAGTGTATCGTGCCGACAGGCGTGACCTTGTCCACGCTCCTGTATTTCAAATGCGCCGGTTCCACGGTCTGCCTGGGCACGCTTATGTCCCAGGCTCCATCATCATGCGTGACCAGCACTATTGCCTCGCCCTGGTACTTCATGTAGACAGCACGGAAGAAGTCCAAAGTGCTCTCGATGAGCGACCATGGAAGCTTCGATGCCGTCCATTGCACTTTTTCCCTTACTTCCGGATATTCAGGAAGCTCCGGCACCTTCACCGTGCATTCGTAGAGCTCAGTCCTCTTCTTCAGATAGAATCCGTCTTTCCCGACTATATAAGCAGGGGCATCAGGCGTTGTTCCGCCTGCGTTGACTACTGGTATCGGCATTTTTAGATCCTTTCTTTATGAGTTTTATTTTGTCGGGGCAGCTCTTTATAACCGCCGCAATACTTCCGAATCCTAACTGCTCGATTTCCTTGTTGATACAGCCGATGTGGTTCCTGAGATGGATGGTCGCCCTCGCAATCATCATCTCCTCGAACGAGCCCCGGAACTCCTTGAGCTGGAATGTGTCCTTCTCGAAGTAACTGCGGAGCGCGCTGTCCAGTGTCACCGGGCTGCGCTTCACCTTCTCCAGTACCTTCTTGATCTTTTCCATGGATCAGTCCTCCAGGAGATCAGTGGCGATCTCGCTGAGCTTCGCCAGGGGTTTCCAGGAGATACTGGACGGATCCAAGGACTGGTCGGAAGACATGCGCTCCCATACCAGAAGAGGATCACCGCTTTCTGCCGGACTCATCCCCTGCTTGAATACTTCAGGCAATGCCCGTTGGAAATTGCTGTCCAAGTCGGCATTGAACTTCGACTCCCAGAAGAAGTTTTCTGTTCTTGCGATCTTGTCAGCGAGCCTGCCGTCAAGATTGAACTTCAGGTCGTCGCCTATGCACACGAGTCCGTCGGCATGGATGTTCTTTAGAGGAAGTTTGCAGAGCATGTCGGAGCTGTCACTGATCTCCGTCCCAGAGCAGTAGGCATAGAGGCCCTCCATCGCGCTGTTGAAATACGCATGCATGAAATACACATGCGGTAGGGAAAGCGAATACTCATGGACCGAATCAGCGTCCATGCGCACATCTATCCTTTTCACGGCTGGCTGCTGGTGCGTCAGATAGATTTTCCTTTCGTTCCTTGCCGCGTAGAAGATCACGCGCTCCGGCAGTACCGGCGTCCGCACGCCTGCGGACTTCGCGAGCTCCTCGTAGAAGTCGTCTATGCTGACGGCCTTGATCTCCTGCACCGAGCGCAGGACGGCACGACCGCCT
>JANYBI010000543.1 GCA_025360875.1 Lentisphaerota bacterium | reverse complement strand
CTCCTCTTCCTGATCGTCGATATCTGCTGCTTCGCCTTCAGATATTCCTTCCTGGCAACATATATCCACGCCAGCTCGATCCTTACCTTGGCTTCGGTGTCATCATCCATATCGAGAAGAAGCGCGTTCTCCAGAACTGCTCCCGCCATCACGTTTCTTCCAAGTTTCGACAATGCTCTGCCTTTGAGGAACGCCAGAGGCGGGTAGAGCCTGATCGAAGGCTTCTCGAATTCAAGCGCCGCGGCGATATCCAACGCCTCCTGATATTTTCCGGATCCGATGTGCTGTTCAATCAGGAAAAGCTTCGAGTTTATTGAATTTTCGCGTTCCAGCCTCTCTTTTGGATTCTTGGCAGACACATTCCCGGATTTTACCGAGTTCAATATATAATACGCAGCATTCAGCCCTTCCTTACGCAGGACGGCATCGGCCTGGGCAATCATAAAGGATTTTTTTTCCTGGTCGGACAGTGAAGCATTCTTTATTTCGTTCAGTACTTCAAGACCTTTCTGCGTTTCGCCAAGGGGCATTACAAGTATCTCGGCCTTTTTCAAAAGCGCCCTGGACTTCAATGGCTCCTGCGCCTTCTGGACGAAAACCTCCCATGTATCCAATGCCCCTCTGTAGTTTTCAGACTCCAGCATCGGCGCCGTCACCAGCTTATCGAGAAAATCATAGAGAAGCTCCGAAGCCGATGATTTCTTCATCAGCGACGATTTCTGGTAAAATGATTCCGCCTCCTTCTTCTGCCTGTAGAAAAGCATTGCAGCCATGATAGCATCATATCCTTCGGCGGGTATCCCGACCGTGGATTCCTGCAGGACCGCCCTCTTCATCATCTCATTGGTGAGATTGTCGTCATTCTCGTTCTGGCCGAACCTAAAGTTCACCTGCGCTTCCTGCTTCTCCTTAAACTGCTTTCCTCCGGCAAGTTCAGCCGTCATCGTGACATCATATGTCAATCTCTTGAAATAGATGTGTGCGACCTTCGCACCTTCCCCTGACGTTCCGTCACCGAAATCCCATTTTACCTTCTTGACATCCAGGCCAGCCGGCAAGGCCGCATTGAATTCGACATCGTGCATGCAGAACGCATCAAAAAAGGACATCAGGCGGTTGTCCCAGGAAAATTCAGCCACTGGTTTGCCGTCACGATCTTCCAGCTGGCCGGCCGACGCCCTATAGACTTCGGTGAACGCCTCCTTCGGAATCACGCAATTCTTCTTTTCGCCGGGCAGCATGTAAGCCGCAACGGCGCACATCCAGTCACCAGTGTTGGCATGAAGATATCTGAAGTTGTGGAGGCCCTTTTCAAGTGTCACGTCTCCGAATATCTCGTTGTTGGCCCCTTTCCATGGATCATGCCTGCCTGGCCAGGAAACCACGGGTTTGCCATCGATCAGGAGAAAGGATGCATCGGTGGAAGCGGAATAGAACCTGTATCCCCCGCTCTTCTCAATTTTCATCTTACCTTCATGTGAATTAAGGGTATCATTGCTGTTTCCGAACGGATTATATCCGCAGAAGACCCTTTCCTCGAAACCAGAGCCCTGGAATTCCGCATTGTTCCAAAGCTTCATGAAAGAATCCACGGAATCCACGTCTCCAATCTTCTCCTTGGGCTTTTTCACGGTATGGAGGAGGCCGGATGTATTTGGCAGGGCCTCATTGTGTCCGACAGCGTCCTTGATGAACGCCAGCCATGTTTCGCCAGCAGCTCCAGTATTGAAAAATATTCTGACACGACTTCCCTCCTGCTGCATGAGCCGGGTTTTCAGGGCATCTCCCTTGCCATCGCAAAGGATGAAGCCTTTGCACTCGAACGGAAGAAAGAATTCCAGCGTAACCGAGACATTGCCCTTCGCCTCAGCGGGAATCAGCACTTTTTTCCAATAGGCGGCGTTCACCTTGTCGACAGGATGCCCATATAAGGCGGCAGAAAGGAAAATTGCAAGAAAAATTATCAGCTGCTTTTTAATCATCCGCTCCGGTTCCGGGGTTAAAATAACGGATATAATACGTTGGTCATGGTTAATCTATTACAGGAGCAAGCTAATTCCAATCTCATACGAGAAAGCTGAGCTTCAAAAAGCAGGATGGATATTGCCGATGTCATATTGTATATTGTTTTTTGGTAAAGATGCTGAAATGGATACGGGGTAAAAAAACAAGAAGGAGATTTTCATACATGAGATTACATCTGGTTCCGAATTCCCATATCGACCCGGTGTGGCTATGGGACAAATACGAAGGCATTGACGAGGTATTGAACACCTTCCGGTCCGCCTGCAACAGGATGGATGAATTTCCAGACCTGACTTTCTCGGCAAGTTCCCTGCAGTTCTATGAATGGGCCATGAAATATGACAAAAAACTTTTCAAGCGCATCAGGAGCAGGATTGACGAGGGACGATGGGAAGTATGTGGCGGATGGTGGGTGGAGCCGGACACGAACCTCCCTCTGGAATCCAGCTTCATCAAGCATACCGAGATATCTGCGAAGTTCGCAAAGAAGAACCTGGGCGTTGAAATAGTCACGGCATATGTGCCAGACACCTTCGGTCATCCCTCCACCCTTCCAAAGATACTTGCACAGGCCGGATTCAAGTATTTCATCTTCTGCAGACCGGGATTGCAGGAGAAACCGGATCTTCCTTCGAATCTTTTCCATTGGGAATATGAGGGCCACAGCGTGCTCGCATACCGTCTGAAGCATCATTACGCCCAGTGGGGATGGATGGACAATTCCAGGATCATATCCATGCTTGAGGACGAGGAATATAAGAAGCAAGCCGCCAACTGCTATCTGTTCGGAGTCGGAGATCACGGTGGCGGGCCTGCAATCGATGAGATCAAGTTCTACAACAAGTTCATGGAAGGCAAACCTAAGAGTGAAATTGGATATTCCACCTGCCAGAAGTTCTTTGATGAGGCTGAACGCATTTCCGGTATCCCGAAATATTCCGGAGACCTGCATATGCACGCCATTGGATGCTATTCTGTAATGGGAGATGTGAAGAACGCAATGCGCAACAGCGAACATGCCCTGGAATACGCGTCACGCGCATTGAAAATGGCCGGCAGGAAAGATGACTGTCTGGATGACTGCTGGAAAACTGTCCTGTTCAACCAGTTCCACGACATTCTGCCGGGCTCATGTTCTCCTGCTGCCGCTGAAAACGCCAAAGGAGAGCTTAAAGGCGCAGAGAGCTTCTGCAAGGACACCGCATATGCCGCGATCAAGTCGGTCTCACTCAAACACAAGCCGAAAATAAAAGAAGGCGAGTTCCGCATATTCAATACTCTTCCTTTCGAAGTGACAGCTCCCCTCTCCATCGAATCGATGGTCTATTACCGTGAAAACGCGGCATTTAAAGACTCAAAGGGGAACCTGATCGAGATCCAGGAGGTACTTCCAAGTGTCCGCGCCGGGAACCGCAGATGGGAGTTTGTGGACACGTTGCCGGTGAACGGTTTCAAATCGTATCATTTCGACAATGGGAAGATCGTCGAGAGACCTAAATCAGATTCGGCGCATTTCCAGCCGGCGGCCAAAGCCAATTTCGACATGTTCTCACAGGCCATGAAATCCCAGGTTAAATTCCTTGTCCTCGACGACAAGTCCGACACATGGGGACATGGCTACAGCAAGTATGATTCCATAGAAGGCGAATTCAAACTGGAATCGTCATCGGTGATGAATGGAACTCTGACTTGCAAGCTCTGTCAGAAATGGACTTATGGAAAATCGAGCCTGGATGTGATTTACTCGACGTATAAAGGACTTCCGGGAGCTTATGCCGAAATCAAGGTGAAATGGATGGAGCACCGGAAGATCTTGAAAATGGAGATACATCCTGAAGGGGCGGACTCTCCTATCCTGTTCATGCAATGTGCAGGTGGTTCTGCCAGACGGAAGGCGAATGGCAGCGAACTCCCTGTCCTTCACTGGTCATGGATACCGGAAGGCGACAAGGGCATGGCCGTCCTGCAGAAAGGCGCTTTCGCGTGCGACTGCCTGAATGGACGTCTGCGCCTGACACTGGTCCGTTCAAGCCTTTATGGATTCCATGACCCTGCAATTCTTAATCCTTCGGATCCTCAGCACGACACCGACATCGGACACCATTTTTTCAATCTTATCCTTCTGCCTGGACAGAAACTGGATGAGGAATATTTTAACAGGACATCGGAAATATTGAATGAGCCGTTGACGGTGGTAAGGGAATCGTAAGTAGGACGGGTTTCAACCCGTCAACTGTATTAAAGAAAACGTCGGGTTAAAACCCGACATACTGAATAAATCTCAACTTGCTTATGGAAACAATTTCTTTTAGGCGCAGGAAACTTCCGCATTGGCGTGTTGCCAACCGTTCTTATTTTGTAACCATACGCCTTCACGGAACTATTCCTGCAAAAGTCATCTGCGAACTCAAAGATAAACTTGAAAAGATGAAATCCGGAGACCAAAACAGTCTTTTGGAATACCAGCGCTGGCAGTTTAGAAGGATAGAAGATATTCTTGACAATTGTTCTGGCAACAAGGATTTTCTCAATCTTCCAGATATAGCCGAGATGATTTTTGCAGAACTTGACCAATTGGAAAATGAATCTTGCTGGAGAATTCCAGCAACAGTATTAATGCCAAATCATGTTCACCTGCTTTGTGTTGGAGAAACCGCTAATATTTCCTTGGATAAATTCTTCAAGAGTTTCAAAGGCAGGACCGCTGTAAAAGCAAATAAGATTCTTGGAAGAAAAGGTAGTCCTTTCTGGGCAGAGGAATTTTTTGATCATTGGTGTAGAAACTCCCAAAAAGAAGAGTCCGTTAAGCGGTATATATTAAATAATCCTGTTAAGGCTGGTCTTGTTTCAAAAGCTGAGGACTGGCCTTGGATTCGTTTAAGCAGGACGGGTTTCAACCCGTCAACTGAATTAAAATCAACCGTCGGGTTAAAACCCGACATACTAAATCAACCGTCGGAATGAATTCCGACATACTGAGGAAAATCAATGCCTACAGTTAAGACTTATCTTGGCCTCGACATCGGCGGGACGAAATCCGCGGCGATAATCGGTGATTCATCTGGAACTCTTATCGACAGGTCCGAATGGCCGTCAAACGCGAAATCCGGACATGATAAGATGATCGATGAAATAATCGTCAACGCCATGAAGATGAAATCGAAATATCCCGGGATATGTTCTATAGGCGTCTCAATAGGCGGCCCCTTGGACGCAAAAAACGGAATCATACAGTCGCCTCCAAACCTTCCAGGATGGGACAATATACCCTTAAAGAAAATCCTTAAGGAAAAGTTTTCGCTCCCGATACATGTCGATCATGATGCCGGCGCATGTGCGCTTGCGGAATATTACTGGGGCGCGGCGAAGGATCTGCACAGCGTCGCCTATCTCACATGCGGAACAGGATTCGGCATCGGCCTCGTCATTGATGGCAATATCTATTATGGGGCACACGGCCACAACTGCGAAATAGGGCATGCGAGATATGCTGACGACGGACCAACGGCATTCGGAAAAGCCGGATGCTTCGAATCATATTGCGCCGGTTCCTCCTTGGGCAGGATTGCCTCCTGGAAGTTCCCGTCCGTATGGCCAAACGCCCCTACATCCGAGGAAATCGGACGTCTTGCCGAAGCTGGCAATTATGAAGCCCTTCAAGTCGTCGAGATCAACGCGCACGCCGTAGGAAGGGCGTGTTCGCTGATAGCCGACATGCTCTATCCGGACATGATAATTCTCGGTAGCCTGGCGAACCATCTGGGTAAAAGATGGATCGACAAGGTCAAGAGCGTGTTTCGTGATGAAGTCCTGCCGGATGCGCGCAAGGTCTGCAAGATTGCACCTTCTGTCCTTGGGAAAAAACTGCAGGACTATTCCGCAATCGCAGCAGCACATAGGATGGGATAAATCTGATCCGAACCGGAGAAACGGCGAAACGGAGTATCGGAAATAAGAAAGTAGGGCGGTTTTTAAACCGCCAACTATATTAATACAACCGTCAGGTTAAAACCCGACATACTTGCCTGGAAATTATAATACCTTCAATCCTGGCTTCACATCAACCAGTTTGCCGTCGACATTTATCGTGACAGTCAAGCTGCCTGGGTTGTAGACGCTTAGCTTGTTCGCTGCGATCACAAGCTGTGTGCGGGCTTTCTCATAGTCGAAAAGCTCAATATTGGTGCAGTACCAGACATCAGGCTTGCCTGAGAGCGGCTTGAAGATTGTTTCAAGGGCTTTCCAGTTGTTCGAACGGTCGAACTCATAGGAATGACCCCAGATGTAAAACACACCCGTCATCCATTCCTGACCGTAGAATTTCTCGAATCTCTCGTTCACGGGAACAGGGTCATTGTTAAACATGTGCGCAGTCGAACCCCAGGCAAGAGGCTCCTTGGCCGGGAAGTGTCTCGGATCATTCTCGCATGTCCTCGAATAGACAATCCCAAGCGTCCTTATTACCTCTATCACACGCTGGTCGTAGACCCCGCATGGATATGCCATCCCGCGCACCGGATATCCTACGAGATCCTCCAGGGCCTTGCGATCATTGAGGACTTCATCGATGATCTGAAGATTGTCAAGCCTGGTCAGAAGCGGATGCGTCGCGGTATGCACTGCAACTTCATGGCCCTCGAAAAGCTTTGAAATCTCGGTTGTCTCAAGGTGTGCATCGGAACGCTTTTCCTTGCGTGACAGGAAAGAGGAATTGAGATTGAATGTCCCTTTGAGACCCCACTTGTTGAATGCTTCAACAACCCGGCGATCATGTGTCACCCCGTCGTCGAAGCTTGTCGTCACTGCAATTCTCTTCCCCTTTGGGAACTGCGTTATCTCGATTCTTGAAGGAGCTTTGATATCTTTCATCCTGTTTGCCTTTGCTTAATATTTTTTCCTTTCGAAAAAATATACTTTCCAGCGGTAAACGCAAGGAATCAGCTTTCCTTTTCATCATTAGACAGGATTTCCATGATATTAAAAATCATTTTTATCCTGTAAATCCAGTTATCCTGTCAGTCATAATTCCAATCCTTCTTTTTTAGCCACTGACCTTATGTGCTCTGCCGAAAGCCGATATTCCTCCTCGTTTGGGAGATGTTCGAGCATCAGCGGAACATCCTGTTTCAATCTGGACAGTTCCTGCAGATATGTCACGTAGTCAAGCCGGCCTGTGCCCGGCCTGGTCTCATCGAGATGGACCGTAAGATTGTCCCTGAGGATGATGTCCTTCGCATGGCAGGATTTGATATATGGACCAAGCTTCTTGAAACATTCACGGAGCAATTCGGCATTCTTGAAATATCTTTGCGGACTGCAGATGATGTTCACGGGATCCAGATGGACGGCAAAAGCCTTGCGGTCGATCGCCTTGATAAGTTCAAGATATGAGTCCACGGAATCCGGATACATCCACGGCATCGTCTCAAGAGTGTAGAAAGCTCTTTTTGGTTTTACGGCATCAATTGTCTCCCTCACCGAATCCACGATCATGCCGAAAGTTTCGGTTGACAGGTCATCTTTGTCAGGTCCATCCCATTTTTCGCCTCTGGAACCTGCGATGTTGACGCAGCACAGCGCGCCGATCTCGTCGGCAAGAGCAAGATTCTTCCTGCATTTCTCAAGCGCTTCCTTCCTGGTTTTGCCATCCGGGCTGAGTGGGTTGCTCCAAGCTCCGGTTTCAGCTATCACGATATCGGCTTTCCTGGCTGATTCCCCATAGGCCCTTATTGTCTTTGAGTCAGTTTCAGGTCCGACCGGACAGTATGCCGCCCGATATCCAGCAGCCTTGACATAATTCACCCATGCTTCCGGACTGTCATATTTCCCGAACACCGGTCCGCCAAGTCTCATATTGCGCCTCCGTATTTGATCATGATGGAATTCAACCCGTCATTTTTTCTTCCATCAAAATATCCCTCGATATTGAAATAGTCTATTTACATAAATATCTTATCCATATACAGGACTATTGCTTATGATATTTTCAACAGATTCAATCAGACTTACATTTGCAGAACCCGGCAAGGGGATATTCGCGGATGACGGATGGATCCACCGGAAAGCCGTCCCATACATAATCATCGCGCAGCCGCTTGAGGGCAGCTACACGATTGAATGCGGGGACGGGCGCTCTTCCGAGATCAGGACCAGGGAGGCTTTTCTGACCGCCCCGAACGTACCCCTGGCCATATCACACCATTGCGATCCAAAGACAAAGAGGATGGTGATAAGGTGGATTCACTTTAACTTCACCGTCTTTGACGCGTTCAGCCTGGCGGATCTCTTCGAACTTCCACTATGCGTAGAGGCCAGATGGGCCGACAAGTTCGGTGAGATAACCGAGAAGATGCTTCTTGCAAAAAAATCCAAGGATTCAAAATCGCTCAGTTCTGCCGCACGCATGAACGAACTCTCATTCTCCGTACTGAACCTTCTGGTGGAATACCTTGAAGGAAAGGGGATCAGTCCGAAAATGAACCCTGACGTAACAAGGCTGCTGCCTGTCCTTGAATACGCGAGAAGGCATCTCGACCAGAAGCTTGAAGTTGCGGATCTCGCAAAAAGGGTGAACCTGTCAGTACCGCGCTTCCATGCGGAATTCAAAAGGCTGTTCGGAGATTCACCTGTCGACCATCTGCGGAAAATGCGGCTATCAAAGTCTTCAGACATGCTGAGAAGCAGCAGTTCTTCGCTCGAGGAGATCGCCCAGCAGACGGGATTCTGCAACCAGTTCCATTTCAGCCGTGAATTCAAGAAATGCTACGGATACCCTCCTACCGTCTTCCGGAAACATATCTCCAAAGGCTTTGCCATTTGAGTTAATTCATCCCACGGATGAATTAACCTTACTGGATATCCATAATTCTATCGAGACCGGTAATTTTAAATCCTTCTTTTGCCAGAGGGGAGGCATTTGTTATTATTAATTTCATTTCCTTAGTCGCCCTTGCGGCTTTCACGCAGATTCTGAAGAATGCAGAGGATACATAGGTGACTTCCTTTAAATCGAATACTGTGGGCAGGCGACGGCGGAGCACCTGATCGAAGACATCATTTTCTATGTTTGTAGAGTTCACAGTATCCATGCGCCCTTGAAAATAACAGATCAGGCGTCCTCCGACTTCTTCATAGTTAACCATAAGCCGACCCCTGTTTTCCTATTTAAATTATCAGTTACAAAGTTAGCAACGAGTGGAACATAAATCAAGCAAATCAGGACAAAAGAGGCCGGTTCCCCGTGACAGATGATGGAACAGTACCGGCAAACCGCTTGAAGGTTGTCGCGAAATGCTGGGACGAGGAAAACTTAAACCGCAATGCCGCTTCACCGACACTTCTTTTTCCAGATGACAAGAACTCCCTGGCCTTCGAAATTTTCAGCCGCAGGAAATATTCGGCGGGCGGCATTCCGGTTTCCTGCCTGAACCTCGCCTTGAACCTTGATACTGAAATCCCCATGAATTCCGCCATTTCAGGAACGCTGATTTTCGATTCCGCCTTGTCGTTCATTAGCTGGATTATCTTGTTGAGGTTCCTGTTCTCGCTACGCTGGGGTCTTTCGCCGCATCTGGAGATTTCGATAACCAGCGAGACAAGGAGATTGCCCATTATAATCTTTCTTGACGGAGTGTCCGGCATGGGTAGCTGCGCGTAAAGCTCCTCGAAAAGCTCCCGTATTACCGGCGAAACCGGAAAACATTTTTCCTTCAGGATTGCAAGCCTTGCATAAAGATCCGAACTGAAATGAGGATGAAGCCCGAGAAATGGCCTGTTTTTCTTCGGGGCCATCAGATGCAGCCAGAAAAGGCTCCCCTTTTCCTGGGGCTGCTTCCCGGTGCTGTGCGGTTCATCGGGCCTCGTGATGAATATATCGCCGCCCTTGAGAAGATAGTCCCTGCCCATGGCGCGGTAGTTCTGGCGTCCCTCCACCAGATAGCATATCTCAAAATCGCTGTGGGTATGTATATG
>JANYBI010000524.1 GCA_025360875.1 Lentisphaerota bacterium | reverse complement strand
CAGCCTGCGCGGTTCTCTCGGTGCCGTGATGCAGACATTTGACGGGAAGGATTTATATCCCAGCATAGAGGAAAAGGCTGCGCATCTCCTCTATTTCCTGACAAAGAACCATAGTTTTGTAGATGGTAACAAGCGGATTGCCGCCGCCATATTCCTGTGGTTCATGGAAAAGAACGGAATTCTATACCATGCAGACGGCACAAGGAGCCTATCGGACAATACTCTTGTAGCCATGACGCTCATGGTTGCGGAAAGCGATCCCGCACAAAAGGAAATTCTGACTAGGATAACAGTAAACTTGATCAATGAAAGAAGCTGAAAAACACGCATAAGGAGACAAGATGAGAATACTCAATTTCGGATCGGTGAACATAGATCATGTCTATTCTGTCGAACATTTTGTAAGGCCTGGCGAGACATTGTCCAGCCTCTCCTACGCAAGATTTTCCGGTGGCAAGGGCGCCAACCAGTCTATCGCGCTTGCTAAAGCCGGAGCAGACGTCTTCCATGCCGGCAAGATAGGTTCGGACGGCCTCTGGCTGAAGGACAATCTCGAAAAATGCGGAGTTCGCACGGATTTTCTCAGGACTGGTAAAGTTCCGACAGGGCATGCAGTCATACAGGTCAACAGGAGCGGTGAGAATTCGATAGTCCTTTACGGTGGGGCGAACCAGGACATTGATGAAAATTTCGCCAGCTCTGTAATTGCTAAATTCTCAAAAAAAGATTTCCTTCTTGTCCAGAATGAAATAAATAAAATTCCTCTGATAATGAAAAAGGCGCATCAGCGCGGAATGAAGATCGTATTCAATCCGGCGCCGATGAACGAGCCTGTCAAATCATATCCCCTGAAGCTTGTTGATGTATTCATATTGAATGAGATCGAAGGCTCCGGACTGACAGGTAAAAAGGGTTTCAAGAATGTGATTTCCGAGATGGAAAGGAAATATCCCGGAGCTTTGACAATAATGACCCTCGGCTCGAAGGGTGCAGCCTATATTGAAAACGGAAAAACAGTATTTGTTCCGGCGCTGAAGGTGAAGCCGGTCGATACTACGGCGGCAGGCGATACTTTCATCGGATATTTCCTGGCAGGCATCTCCAATGGTTCGAAGACTGATGAGGCAATAAGGCTGGCGTGCAGGGCTGCAGCCATATGCGTAACCCGCAAAGGTGCGGCTGATTCAATCCCAAGGATGTGCGAAGTTCGCAAATCAATGAAATGATCCGGCAATGACGAATAAGAGAAACGGCCCGCCGTTCATATGGCGGAATTACATATTGTATTCTATAGACGGTGGACTCTTCATGGGAGGCATGTGCTTCCTGAGCGCGGAGACCATCCTTCCTGGTATTGTCAAGGAACTCGGTGGCGCAAACTGGCTTATTTCACTTATGCCTGTCATGATGGGTCTTGGCTGGTTCCTGCCCCCGCTTTTCACCGCCCATATCGTCGAACGTCTCCATAAGGTCAAGAGATACGCACTCATCATCGGGATTTTCCAGAGGGCACCTTACCTGCTGGCCGGCCTCATACTGCTGTTCTGCAAGGATATTTCTTCAACAGCCGCGCTTTGTACGGTCGCTCTTGCACCTTTCATCTCCGGACTGTTCGGAGGAGTTGGCGCGACAAGTTTCTGGGAGCTGACTTCCAGGATCATTCCGAAGGACAAGATGGCATCGGGCAACAGCCTAAGACTGATAATTACCGTGCTTCTCGGAATTGCCGCAGGATTTGCAGTCAAGGATATTCTTACGGCTTATCCGGGGAATACTGGATACGGGATGCTCCATCTTATCGCATTCCTTTTCATATCGGGCTCATGGTGCGCCATCGCGATGTTCGATGAAATACATATCCCCGAGAAAAAGGCCGGGAAAAACATCGATCTTATCGGCAACCTTTCATCGGTTCCGGAACTGATAAGAAATGATCCGAGGCTAAGGGACCTGATGATTGCTGTGTTTTTCGGATATGGATATTATGTCGCCATACCGTTCCTCGCCATCCATGCCATGAACGTCCTGGGCAAGGGGCTCAGTTTCACGGGTGTGCTGCTTACGGCGCAGATGCTGGGAGGGATTACGGGCAACATTGCCGCCGGATTCATTGGTGACTTCTATGGCTGCAGGAGGATGCTCATCATTTCCAGGATCATGTCAATCCTGAGCTTTGCAGTTCTGCCTTTCCTGCATACCGAGATACAATTCCTCGGACTCTTCTTTTTCTTCGGGGCGGCTTTCTTCATGGACAGGGTGGCGAACCTGACTTATCCGATACAGATATCTCCAGACGACAAGTGTCCAACCTATGTCTCGCTGGTGACGGTCATCATGTTTCCGGCGGCTTTGAGCGCATCGATGATGAGCAGTTTCGCCAAGACAGCTTTCCACAGCATACTTCCTTCGGCCTGTATTACGGTTGCAGCTATGCTGGTTTCCCTTTTCTTTGTCCTTAACATAAAGGAAGTGGGGATGGAAAACGGAAGAGGGAAGACGGGGAAATAGCATTTCTATCCCAGTTCACGGTACTTTCAGGAAGAATGTCGCACCCAGGATGAAGCCCGCCAGGATCAGTGTCAATGCCGTCTTTATCAGCGGAGGGGCAAGTTCCCGGTAGTCCACATATCTCGGCTGTTCTACGCTTGAGAAGACAAGCGTAGA
>JANYBI010000513.1 GCA_025360875.1 Lentisphaerota bacterium | reverse complement strand
CTTGGCAGAAGAAGGGAGGGGCTGGCAAGAGAGTATTCGGAAAACTACAGGAGGCTCTTGAATCTCGTTGAAGAAATGACTATCTTGAACATGGAGTTTCTAAAGGAAATTTAACACAGAGAACCTTTGACTGTGGAGATTAGTAGTTCTTATAGACCAGTTTCCCTTCTGCGAAGTTCGCTACGGGATAGGAGGTGAGTTCAAACGGATCTCCGTTCCAGCAGATCATGCTCGCCCATTTGCCTTTTTCCAAAGTTCCAACGAACTTGTCGACACCAAGGATCTCAGCATTATTCTTTGTGAGAAGCGCAATAGCCTCTGACTTGTCCAATCCCATCCTGAGGAAATGCCGCAATACGAGAAACAGGCATCCCTGCTGGATAACCGGATGGTCGCTCATCAGGCCGAACTTCACTTTGCTTTCGATCAGGAATTTGATGTTGCGCCAGTCCTGATGCTTTAACTCGACTTTATATGCAAAACAGTCCATCGGGCCGTAGACCACTGGAATCTTCCTCTTGGCAAGCTCTGCGAATGTCGCAAAATCATGGACGTCGCCGGCGTGCTCGACCGTCACCTTCAGTTTGAATTCATCGACAAACCGCAGGAGCGCGGCGATGTCATCAGACTTGTGCACATGCACTCTGAGGACGGTCTTTCCGTCAAGCAGTTCCTTGAGCGCCTTCTGTTTCGGACTTAATTTCTCGATCTCTTTTTTCCCGCCTTTGGACTTGCTGATGATGTCAAGGAATTCTCCGCGCAGTATTGCAAGGCATCCCATCCTAGTCCATGGACGAGTCCCTTTCCATTCCCTTGTGGACATCGGATTATAGCCGAACGCGGCTTTCATTCCTGCGCGGCAGATGAACGCGGAATTGGTGTCGGGAGCATAATTCCTTATCACCGCCGAACGACCACCGATGATGTTGCCGCTTCCCGGGACAACGCATGAATACAGGAATCCGTTTTCGACACTCTCGGAAAAACTCCCATCGTCCATCTGCACGGAGTCAAGGGCGTCCGCGATCGCCATGATGGTATCGAGCTGCTCGTTCGCCTCATCCTCATTGGCAGGTTCGCCGCTGCGGCACATGCCGATATGGCAATGCGCATCTATGAACGCCGGCGTCATGCACTTGTACTCGCCTATGACTTCACCCGCTGGCTTTGCTGTCAACGAGACAATCCTGTCCCCGGCAAAATTGACGCATATGTCCTTTAAGACCTTGTCTCCGGTATAAACCACATCCGCCTTTATCGACTGCATATTCATCCCCTTCTCTTTGGAGCGCCGGCCTGTCCTCCATAGCTTTAAGCGACGGAGGGCGTCTCGCCGGCAATTAAAAAACGAAAATTGAATATACCCCGACTTGCCCTTCATGCAAAATTTGACATTAGCTCATATGTGGATTAACATACACATATTAATATACATAGGAGCACACATCATGAGAACAATACAGATGACATTGGATGATGATCTCGTGAAGACGGTTGACCGTGTTGCAAAGGAGACAAAGACGACCCGTTCAGCTTTCACGAGAGATGCGCTCAGATTGGCGCTCAAACATTTCAAAGCCAGGAGACTGGAGGAAAGACATAGGATTGGCTATGCCTCAAAGCCCGTTGCAAAGGATGAATTCTCTGTCTGGGAAAAAGAACATCATTGGGGTGACGAATGAAAAGGGGTGAAATCCGCTGGTACAAATTCAATCCTCCTGACAAGAACAGGCCTGTGCTCATTGTTTCAAGAGATTCCGTCATATCTTATCTTAATGAAATAACAGTGGTGCCGATAACGTCAACAATACGAGACATCCCAAGCGAGGTGATCCTCACGAAAGAAGATGGGATGACTAAGGAATGTGCAGTCAACTGCGATCACATCCAGACTGTTTCGAAACACAAGATTGGAGATCTTATCACTTCCCTGCCATCTTCAAAGATGCACGAGGTGAATGACTCAATCCGATTTGCACTTGGAATGGATTAACCCCCGGAGGAAACAATGGTCACATTTGAACTTCTGAAAGACAAGGGAATCCTAGTAGTAATGCCGCACGGTCCGCTGAAGGCCGAGGACTTTGCGAATCTCGCAAAAGAGGTCGATCCCTATATAGAGGAAAAAGGGAAACTCAACGGTCTAATGCTTTGTCCTGGCGACAAGTTTCCAGGCTGGGATAACTTCGCGGCAATGCTCGCCCATTTCAAGTTCGTGAAGAACCATCACAGGAAGATCAGGAAAGTCGCAGCTGTCACGGACAGCAAGTTCCTGGCATTCGCCCCGAAGATCGCTCAGCACTTCGTCAAGGCGGAAGTGAAACATTTTGACTCCAAAGACAAGGCCAAGGCAATGGAATGGCTGTCGGAGAAATAAATTCGCTTGTAGTAGGCGAATTTATTCGCCGTTATCTTTTAAGAACGTGCAATAAATTGCACTACTACTAACATAAGGAAAGTTTCATGATCAATCTCATAGCGATCGTCCAGTGCGACATAACGCTTGAACGCTGTCCCGGCTTCTTCTGCGACAGGGCGTTCGTCAACAAGACTGGCGGTTTTGAAAAAACAGAATACGACAAAAACACCAGGAAGCTTAACATTTCCTGTGGATTGCCTTGCCACAGCATCCGCCACAGGAA
>JANYBI010000504.1 GCA_025360875.1 Lentisphaerota bacterium | reverse complement strand
CACAATGATCACGCCGACATGGTCATTCGGGACAATCAGCCCGAACGGCCCGTCCGCGCGGTTCTCCAATGCGGACTGGAAAAGTTTGAAGATCCGCCTCTGCTCCGGCGGATCGCCGCTTGCGCCTACCCAGCTGTCCCATGAAAGAGGATTTTTCCCCGGACCAAGGACGAATTCCCTCTTGTTGAAATTACTGGTAGACGAAAGAGCCTGTGCCGCACCGTCAATTCTCCGCTGAAGCCATGGGGGCGGCATGAAGGGTACGAGAAAATTATTTCGCTTGTAACCGGATTTGACAAGGTGCTCCGCCGCCAGATATCCGCCGGTCTCCTCATCAATGAATGTGTGCGTTATCGGGTACGGCAGGACTTCAGTCGACACAATCGCCATCGGAATCTCGGTCTTGAGACGGGTCGAGTTGATTGCGTCGATCCAAGGCTTACATTCCAAAAAATAGCTGGCGACAATTCCATCCACTCCCGCGCCCAGAGCGGATTCGATAGCCTCCGCCATGGCGTCATCCCTGCCAAACGGAGTTGGAAATAGGTGCGTGCGGACGCCAAGTTCGGAAAAAGTTGATTCAAGGCTGTTTACAGACTGGCTCCCCCATTCCTCATCGGAATAATTTTCAGGCAGACAGGCAAGAATTCCCACTGTCGCATGTCCTCGCATGTTCTCCACTTTTTCGAAAGAGGAGTCACGGCTTTGAACAGGGGAGGCCGCACTTACAAATGTCCCATGCCGGTTGACAGTCGTCAGAAGCCCCTGATCCACCAATTCCTCAACTGCATGGTTCACGGTATTGATGGCGACACCATATTCCTTCGCAAGGTCGCGCCTGTTTGGAATGACATTGCCGGGCTTCCACATGCCGTCGCTTATCTTCTGTCGGATAAGCTCCTCCACGCGCCGGAAAGGCGGTGCACCAACCCCGACACTACAACTACTGATAGGAATTTTGATTTTTACCATGTCTGAAGATAATCCGGAGGGAATGTATTTTCAAAGCGGAAATATGGAAAATGCTGAAAGGTTCCACCGAACGCTTTTCTTTAATCCTGCGGCAGGCATATCCGACGAATTAGTAACAGCCCAGTCTTTCATTGGACTAACCACAGAGGGCTCAGAGAAATTCACAAAGCCTGTATGGTTTCGATCAATATCCTCTCCTCTGTGTACTCAAGACAACTAAAGATATTTTAGCCTTCCTCAATATTTTGGAGAACCTCTAATATGAACGGAATTTTGCGGCTGTTTGAGTACACAGGGTAAAGAGTGAATTTCTTGAATCTCATTTGCTTATCCACATTCTTTCCATTCTCTGAGTCCTCTGTGGTTAGCCTTTTAGGAAATACCAGACTAGCCTGAGGGGTTGCACGATTTTCAGCATCTGCGGAAAATATTCAAATCCGGCTGTTGAAAACTGGCGATTCCAGCTCTCTATTATCCTCCGGAAAGCAACTGCGCAAAGGGAATACGGTAAAATCCGTAGCGGACGCGCCGCTGTAACCGGGGACGAAAGCCTGATTATGCCACTGTTCTCCTAGGGAGGATGGGAAGGCCGGGCAAGTAGGATGAGCCGGAAGCCAGAACACCTGCAGCTGCTTCATAATCCGGACATCTCCGCGGTAGAGGTGGACAGGAAGGATGACATTTTCAGCCCGTACCGCAAGGTCCGGGCTTTTTTATTATTTGTAGTAGCGCAATTTATTGCGCGTCGTTCTCAAAGTTAAAGAACGGCGTATAAATTCGCCTACTACGAACTGAACAAATGGATGACAGGATGGACAGAATACTCATTATAATGATATTGTTTTTTTCATGCGCTCTCCTTGCGCAGGAAAAAAACGAACCGAAAGGGAAAAACATGGACGCGATACTTCTAGTGACGTTCGGCACCAGCGATCCGGAGGCGAAGAAGGCCTTTGCAAATATTGAAAAGCTTGCCAGGAAAAAATTCCCGGACTATGAGATCCGCTGGGCATACACTTCCGAAATGATAAGGAAGAAACTGGCCAGGAACGGCGAGATCCTGCCCTCTCCCGAAGAGGCCCTGTCCAAGCTCAAAGAAGAAGGCTTCAGCAATGTCTATATGCAGTCCCTGCACATAATCCCCGGTGCCGAGTTCCATGAAGTGGTAGCGGTAAGCACCAAATTCAAGAAGGATTTCGACAAGCTTGTGATCAGCCCCCCTCTCCTGAATTCCATGGATGACGTGAAGAAAAGCGTGGAAATAATGCTCTCGAAAATTCCTGCAGACCGCAAAAAGGAAGATGCCGTCATCTTCATGGGGCATGGTTCCGGAAAACATCCGTCCGACATGATATACGTGGCGGCGGCTTACGTCATAGAGAAATCGGATGAGAATGCGTTCATGGCGACAGTCGAAGGCAATCCGGCATTCGGAGATATCCTTGCCAGGCTGAATGAAAAGAAAATCAAAAAAGCATATCTGCTGGTGTTCATGTCTGTAGCCGGGGAACACGCGAAAAAGGATATGGCGGGAGCGGATACGGATTCCTGGAAATCCATCCTCGCCAAAAACGGAATCGAGTCGGTGCCGGTGCTGAAAGGCATGGCCGAATATGATGAGATCGTGAACATCTGGCTGGAACATCTGGAGAAAACCATTGGCAAGAAATAAGGTATCAAAGTATCAGAGTATCAGAGTTTTCTATGACACGTTGATACAGTGTTTCCCGGATGGGAAACACGATGACACTCTGACACCAAAGGGAATCTCTAAAATTAAAGCTAAGTCTATAAAAGATTAGGACATATATGGAAAAACACTCGAATCATACAGGTACCTTCTACGGCATCGGGGTCGGGCCCGGGGATCCGGAACTTGTCACAATAAAAGCTTCAAAGGCGTTAAGGAAAGTGAAATTCGTCTTCGAAGCCACCTCATATGCTGGCAAGGACAGCATAGCGGGACGTATCGCCAAGAAATATTATTCCAAGTCCGCGAAATTCATGTCTCTCGTCTTCCCGATGGTCAAGGACGAAAGGACAAAGACGCTGGCATGGAAAAAAAATGCGGGACTTGTTGCGGAAAAACTCCTCGCCGGACACGACTGCGCGTTCGTGACGATCGGCGATCCGATGATATACAGCACCTGTTCATATCTGCTTGCGGAACTCAGGAAGCTCGTACCGAAACTCAGATCCGAGATAATCCCCGGCATAACCTCGTTCCAGACGGCGGCCGCGAAATCTCAAGAACCGCTGGTCGAGGACCGCGAGACGATGACAGTCGTCCCTTCTTTCTCGTCCGACGCCCTCAAGGATCTGAAAAAGCACAGTTCCGGAACACTCGTTCTGATGAAGGCGTTCAGGACCAAGAAGGAGATCACTGCATACATCAGGAAGAACAGATGCGAAGCCATATTCGCCTCCAAGCTCTGCCTCAAGGGCGAACTGGTGACCACGGACATCGATCTTGCAGAAAGTTCGCCGGAAGAATATCTCTCCCTGTTCATCATAAGGAAAAAGTGCAATGATGCATGAGCGCGAGTTCGCACTGGTCGCAATACTGCAGGCGTCTGCCTGGATACTGTTCGCAGTCGCCATTGGCGCATTCATAGCGAGCATCATTGAAAGCAGGAACTGGACCGGCTTCATATCATATATTGCAAGACCGCTCCTGAAATTCAGCCGTCTTCCGGGAGTCTGCGGAATATCTTTCGGCACCGCCTTCTTTTCGAACAACGCCGCTGGAAGCATGCTCGCTTCAGCCTATGCCGAGAAAAAAATCACGCGCAAGGAAATGTTCATTGCCGCGATCGCCAACTCGTTTCCAGCCAAGTTCAAACATATGATGAGGCCGGCGGTGGTCATCATCCCCCTCCTCGGAATAACAGCCATAATTTATCTGCTGATGCAGTTCATTCTGGAAGTCATGCAGGTCCTGCTTGTTTTTTCCTTCGGACGAAGGAAAAAACTTGATCAGACAGTATACCGGGAGGAAAACAGGAAGGAAGCCCCTTCCTGGAAGGAAAGCGTCAAGGTCTCCTTGAAAGCGACCGGCAAAATCCTTCTCCGCGTAATCATCATAACGCTTCCAATATTCATATTCGTCGCATATCTCGGCGACGAAGGAGTGTTCAGGAAACTCGAAAAGCAGATCCCAAAGGATTTACAGACAGTGCTCTCGCCTGAAATCATCGCGATAATGGGCTCCAAGATGGGCGGTCTCGTCAGTTCCGCAACGATCGCTGAAAAGATGTTCCATGATGGCAAGGTCACAATGCTCCAGATACTTATCGCACTTATGGCGGCGAACCTCATAACAATTCCATTCAGCGCGCTGCGCAGGAATCTGCCGACTGCGGTCGGAATTTTCCCGAAACGCGACGGCGTCTGGATTGTCGGGATTACGCAAAGCCTGCGCTTTGTGTTCAATCTGGCCGCTCTTGCGATCCTCATAGCAATCCAACTCAACATGAAGGCATGACAATGAAAGAACTGGCAGACATAAAATGGAATATGGACGCGGCACAGATCGAAGCCGAAAGTTTCCGCATCATTGAAATGGAAATACTGAACCGGCCGTTCAAGGGATCTGAATGGAATGTGGCCAGGCGACTCATACACACGACTGCCGATTTTTCCATCTGCGACAATCTCGTCTTCAGGAATTCTCCGATAGACGCCGGACTGAAAGCCCTTGCCGCTGGCGCAGGGATCTACTGCGATTCGAACATGATAAGGAGCGGAATATCTGTCCAGAGACTCAAGATGGCCAATCCTTCCTATTGCAAAGATTCCATCCATTGCTATATCGCCGACAGCGATGTGGCGGAAATGGCGAAAAAGGCAGGTACGACCCGTGCCCTCGCATCATTGAACAAAGCGGGGAAAATACTTGACGGAGCCATCGTGCTCATAGGCAATGCTCCGCTGGCACTGGCAGGCATTGTAAAACTCCATCTCGAGAAAAAAATTACTCCGGCGCTGATCATCGGAATGCCGGTCGGCTTTGTAAATGTCGTAGAATCAAAGGTGCTTCTCTCGAAGACGGACATCCCACATATAATGATAGAAGGCAGACGTGGCGGAAGCACGCTTGCGGTTGCGACGCTTCATGCGATATTGGAGAATATCGAACAGGCAGGCACAAAGGCACAAAGTTAATATTATGGCTAAAATCAAAAATACAGAAGGGAAGAAACTCAGGACTGGATACACCACCGGAGCATGCGCTGCGGCTGCTGCAAAGGCCGCATGGATGCTGTACAACGGCGAAAAGGTTGATGAGGAGATAATCGTCAATTTCCCTGACAAGAAAAAGCACCACCTAAAACTGGAATCGGCGGAAATGGATGATGATGCGAAAACAGCCCTTGTCACCATCAGGAAGGATGCCGGCGACGATCCGGACGTCACCGACAACGCCTTGATAACCGTGAAGATCTGCCCGATACTTTCCAGGAAGATAACTGACAGCGACTTCACGGAAGACATAATTGATTCAGCTTTTGTCGTAAGAGGCGGAAAAGGGGTTGGCCTTGTTATGCGAAAAGGATTGCCTGTTCCCGAGGGAAAATGGGCGATAAACCCCGTCCCGAGGAAAATGATCGTCGACAACCTAGCCTCATGCAAATTCAAGACCGCCGGTCTTTTCCTGCTGGAGATTTCCGTAAAAGGCGGGGAGAGGCTCGCAAAGAAGACGCTCAATCCGACGCTTGGAATCAAGGGTGGAATCTCGATCCTGGGCACGAGCGGAATAGTGGTCCCCTACTCCAACAAGGCATATCTGAAGACGGTCAAGATCCTTCTCGACGGCGCAAAGCTCCAGAAGATCAGCCACGTCGCGCTCTGCACAGGCGGAACGACCGCCAAGGCGATCTCAAAGATGTATCCGGAAATACCCGAACAGGGAATAATCAGGATAGGAGATTTCATCAGTCCGGCATTGAAGCACGCGTCATCCCTGAAATTCGAAAAGATCACTGTCGCCTGCATGCCTGGCAAGCTGCTAAAATACGCGGAAGGACACGGTAACACACATGCCCATAACGTGAAACAGCAATTTGGCCCCCTTGCGAAATTCGCAGAGCAGCTCGGATTCAGCGGCGAGACCGTCAACAGGATCAGGGGTTCCGCCACTGTAAGGGAGATCCTCAATTTCATAAAGCCGGATCCGGCGCTTAAGATGATGAACGATCTTGCCGGCAAGGCGCTGGGGAATTTCCTCGGCTGGACAGGTTCCTCGAATATCGAGGTAGTGGTCTTCGATACGGACGGGAAGACCGTAACAAAGAGAAGCCATTTATAATCATCCTCCTTCGCTGGAAAGCTACGGAGGACAGGCAGAAAAATTATGACAGCAGGAATAACAGTAATAGGATGCGGAGTGTCACCGGAATGTATTTCGTCCCAGGCAAGGGACAAGATCCTCCGGGCGGACGTGCTTGCCGGAGGGAAAAGACTGCTGGATTTCTTTCCGGAGTTCAAGGGCCGGAAAATCGTTATCAGGAGCGGGATTGCAGAAGTGCTTTCAGAGCTGAAAAGGCTGTCAAAGAACAATCGGATCGCAATTTTAGCGTCCGGCGATCCCCTCTTCCATGGAATCGGCGCAAAGCTCAGCTCACATTTCAAGGAATCTGAAATCGAGATAATCCCGAACATATCCGCAATGCAATACATGTTCGCAAAGCTCAAGATGCCGTGGCATGATACAACTCTCTTCACTGTCCACGGCGGCAAACTCGCCTCTTACAGGAACATGCTTAACTCCGCCAAGTCGGCCATCTATTGCGACGACAAACTCACCGCATCCAGACTTGCGGCCGAACTGGTGAGGAGATTCCCGTCATGCGCAGGAAGAAATGCGGTGATTGCAGAGAATCTTGGGATGCCTAAAGAAAACTTTTTCAAAGGAACTTTGAAAAAGTTATCAAGATATAAAGACGGCGGACTCTCAATACTCCTCCTGCTGCCAACCGACGGGCTTGTGGACAGCAGCATAGCGCTTGGACTTGATGATGCGGAATTCGCACACGAGAGCCGGATGATCACCCATTCCGAGGTAAGGGCTGTTGTCATTTCCAAACTCAGACTCGGACACGGAATCATGTGGGATATCGGTGCCGCCAGCGGGTCCGTTGGAATAGAGGCGGCAACGCTATGTCCGGACCTCCAGGTCCATGCCGTCGAATCCGACCCGAAGAGGTTTGTCCATCTTCAGAAAAACATACAGGATTTTAGCCTTCCAAACGTCAAAGCTTACAAAGCGGATGCGCTGAAGACTATTCCTTCTCTTCCGGAAGCCAGATCGATCTTTGTCGGTGGAGGCGGAAAGGACATCCGGCAGATCGCAGAAAAAGCATTCAGGCGGCTTTTGCCAGGCGGACGGCTGGTCGTCACCGCTGTCCTGTTGGAAACCAAGGCCACCCTCACAAAATGCCTGGAGAAAAACTTTGTCGAGGCTGTCAGCATTTCCGTAAGCAGATCATCGAAGCTGGGTTCGTCAAGACTTATGAAATCTGAAAATTCAGTGGATATTTTCGTGTATCAGAAATGAGATAGACAGGATAACAGGATTTACAGGATAAATGATAGATATGCAAAATAATAAAATCATATTCGCCGGAGCAGGCCCGGGCGCTCCGGATCTGATCACACTACGCTGTCTCAAGGCGATAGAGGATGCCGACCTGATTATCTACGCGGGCTCACTGGTCAATCCGGAAGTCCTAAAATATTCCAGGAAGTCCTGCAGGATAATCGATAGTGCAAAAATTTCGCTTGGCGAAATAATTGACCTCATGAGAAAAACTGTTTCCCGAGGGGAAAAAGTGTTGAGACTCCATACCGGAGACCCGGCAATCTACGGGGCGATCGGGGAACAGATGACCGAGCTGGACAAGCTCAAGATCCCTTACGAGGTAATTCCGGGGGTCAGCTCGGTATTCGCTTCGGCTGCAGCACTGAAGACCGAACTTACCGCTCCGGGAGTTTCCCAGACGGTAATTCTCACACGTCAGGCGGGACGTACGCCTGTTCCGCACGGGCAGGAAATTGCGAATCTCGCAAGGCATGGAGCCACCATGGCGATATTCCTTTCTTCAGGAGACGTGAATGGACTTGTTGAAGAACTTGTCCGTGGCGGATATTCGCCCGACACACCTGCATCGGTAGTCTATCGTGCTTCATGGAAGGACGAGGAAATCACACGTGGGACATTGAATGACATTGATAGCAAACTCAAAAAAACCGGATTCATCGGACGCCAGGCGATGATTATAGTTGGTAATGCACTCGACAGGGATATGTGTGGTAAATCTCTCCTCTACGATGAGAGATTTACGCATGGATACAGGAAAGCCGTAAAAACTGCAAAGCCAGTTTTCCCGGCTACTACGAATGTGTTTTCCAATAGGAAGATAGCAATCTATGCAATAACAGCCGAAGGGGCGGAAACAGCAATTAAACTTTCTTCATCAATTAAATCTTCAAAGGTCTTTTTGCCGTTCCGGCAAAAAGACAAATTTGATAAAAATTCCGGAACGGAATTTTTCGGTGAGGGCAAGTTCGATGAAGTACTTGCCCGAACCTGGAACAAGTTCGAGGGGCACATCTTCCTTATGGCCACTGGAATTGTCGTGCGGAAAATTTCAAAACTCGTCGACAGCAAGACAAGCGATCCGGCGGTGGTCGTCTGCGACCAGAAGGGGAATTTCGCCATAAGCCTCCTGAGCGGGCATATCGGCGGCGCCAACAGGCTTGCGAAGTTCGCAGCCGAAGCCCTTGGCGGACAGGCGGTGGTGACAACCGCAACCGATGTCCAGAACCTCATGGCATTCGATGAGATGGCGTCAATCGAAGGCTGGAAGGTCGTGAATCCGGAAAAGATAAAAGTCCTGAATTCCATGCTTCTCGAGGGCAGGAAAATCGGATTGATGATTCCGAGGGATATTTTCAACAAGTATTATTCGTCGAAGAAGAATCTGTCATTTCTGTCCAGTCCAGATAAAATTTCATCCGGTAATTTCGATGGATTGGTAATCCGTGGCAAACAATATAAATCTAGCAGGACTCCTGTCCTGCTTCTTAAATAATGTAAGGAATACAAAACAGTTCAGAGCCATCAGCAAATATATACTCATGAATCCGGTAAAAGCGGGATTAAAAAGTGGATATAGGGTAAGTTCAAATGAAAAAATCAAGAAATACAAGGACACAGGCAAGATGCCTGTGCTACATTGAAAACAGGAGAAGAGCAAGACCACAGGCAAGATGCCTGTGTTACATTATGAAAACAAAAACATGCATTGTCGGTTTAGGTTGCAGGCGCGGGACTTCCAGCGAAGAGATCTCCAAGGCGCTTGAGAAAGCTTTGGGCAAGAAAAGCATCGGCCTGATTGCAACCTGTACGCTCAAATCGGATGAAAAAGGGCTGCTCGAATATGCCGAAGCAAAAGGCGTGAAACTCGTCTTCTTTACAGCCGAGGAACTCGCCAAGATAGATGTCCCCTCTCCTTCCGTCAAAGTTAAAAAGCATATTGATTCATACAGTGTCTGCGAGGCGGCTGCAATCGCCGCAGGCGGCAGGATAATCACACCCAAATCCATTTATGGTGGAAAAGTTACGGTCGCCATCGCGGAACCTGTCAGGCCAAAAGGTATTCTCACTGCTGTAGGTATAGGCTCAGGCGCCATTGGACAGATAACTGACGATGCGAAATCCGCAATCGGCAATTCCGGCACGATCGCCGGCTATGGCAGATATCTTGAGCAGATACCGTCACTGATCAAGGGTAAAAAGAAGATAGCCACCGGCATGACCCATGAAGTCGAAAGATGCCGCCTCGCGCTGGATGAGGCCGCTACGGGGAAAAATGTTTCAGTCGTATGTTCGGGAGATGCCGGAATATATGGGATGACAGGCCTTCTTCTCGAACTTGCGGAACAGGAAAAATATGACGGCGTCAGAATAGATACCGTGCCTGGAATAACCGCCGCAATTTCCGCGGCAGGTGCTCTTGGCGCCCCTCTGATGAATGATTTTGCCCTGATAAGCCTTTCGGATCTCCTGACACCTAAGAAAACCATAATGAACAGGCTACGCATGCTTGCCGCTTCCGACATGGTCTGTGCAATCTATAATCCCAGGAGCCATAGCAGGAAATATTTGCTTGCTTACACAATCAAATATATGAAAAAGGCGAGAGGCAAAGACACAAAATTCGGAATTGTCAAAAACGCCGGAAGAGAAAATGAACTCGTGGTCTGCGGAACTCTCGACCATTTCCCCGAGGAGTTCGTGGACATGTCGACACTCGTGATCATTGGAAATTCCAAGACAGTTCTGAGGAACGGGAAACTGTATGCGCTCAGAGGATACAAATACAATCTCACATGAAATCATCAAGGAGCTACTGTCACATCTAAATACTGATATTGTTCTTTTAGAGCCGAAGGATTAATTAGACAATCCTTCCAATTCATTCCTCTGAATCCCGCCACATGACCATCTGAATAAAGGATATTACCATATTTCTTGTGATTTTTATCCCTGTCATAGACGATTGCAGTTCTCTTTTTATCTGTAGGCGAATATCCAGCTAAGTAAACATAATCAACTGTGTTTTCGGTAAGACATTCCCCATTTTTAGCCGGACACCTTTCAGAATTCGGACAAGTATAGAATCTAGTGCCTTCAAGATATCCACCGGAACGGAGCATCTCCAGTCCTGAAGCACCGTTCAAAGGAGGGTAGAAACCATAATAATCTTTGGAATACATCTCCAATGCCAAGCTAATTTGCTTAAGATTGCTTCTACAACTCACTTCTCTGGCTTTACTGCGTGAAGCAGATAGGGAAGGAGAGATGAAAAAGACAAGTCCTGAAAACAATATTATTATCATAAAACCTATTAGAATCAAATTTGCGAGCCATCGATATTTTCCTTCTTGATATTTTTTCAGCTTATCATATTTTGCGAGGTATAATATGCAGAGAAATAGACTCACCGGAAATGACAGAATCAATATTCCATAAATCAGGATAGCAATGTCTTCTGCATCCATAATCTTTCCATCCTTAATAACAATAAAAAGCA
>JANYBI010000483.1 GCA_025360875.1 Lentisphaerota bacterium | reverse complement strand
GTTTCGAATTTCGAGTTTCGAGCTTCGGATTTTCATCTCAGGATTCCCGTCTGTCCCCAGTAGAATATGCCGGCGGTACATCCGTTTAAAAGAGTGACAAATGTGGCTGCGAGAAGAGCCTTTGGGCCGAACTTTGTCATGACCGGAAGCTGGTTTGGGGCCAATGCTCCGGTTCCGCCTATGAATATGGCCATTGATGCGACATGCGTGAAGCCGCATAGCGCATAACTTGCTATGAGAAGAGTACGCGGATCACAGCCGTTGGCTGCGAATTTCGCAAGATCCAGGTATGCGGGGATTTCCGTGAGGATAATCCTGGTTCCGAGCATATGCGATACCGCGCCTACATCCTCGTGTCTTATGCCCATCAGATACGTGAAAGGCTGGAACATCCATGAAAGCAGATCTATCAGAGTTACAGGGGTTACGATTCCAGCCTTTACCTGCAGGTACATCATAATTCCCTCGAATATGCCAAGCAGGCCGACGAACGCGATGAGCGTTATGCCGACGCCGAATGCGAGTTTCGCGCCGTTTGTTGCTCCGTTTATTATTGATTCAATCCAGTTCGTGTCCGCATCCTCATATATTTTGCATTCGGAGACGTTCCGTGTCTCCGGTATACCTGTTTCCGGTATCATGAGCTTTGTAATCATGAATGTCGCGGGAACTGAAAGAATAGATGCGCTCATCAGATGTCCTGCTATCATCGGAAAATCCTTATTGAGGAATGAGACATATACGGCAAGCACGCTTGAAGCTACGCTTGCCATGCCTGCGACAATAATCGTGAAGAGTTCTGAACGGGTCATCCTGGCAAGATATGGACGGATTGTCAGGGAGGCTTCTATCCCCACGAAAATATTTGCGGAGGTTGACAGTGATTCGGCGGCACTGGTTTCCATTGTACGGGAGAATAAATGGGCGAACCCCCTGATGAGTATCTGCATGAATCCAATGTAATAGAGTATTGAGATTATGCTAGAGAATATGATTATGAACGGCAGAACCTGGAAAGCCAGGATGAAACCTGTGGTTTCGTTGGTCTGTCCGAGTTTGCCGAAAACAAAGGTTATCCCCTGTCGCGAATGTTCAATAAGATTGTTGAACATATCGCTGAAAAGCACGAAAAGCTCACGTGATCCGGGTATGGAAGCGCTTATGAGCTTTTCGGGTGCGCAGAATATTAGGAATGCAAACAGGAACTGGAGGACAATTCCACCGGCAACAGTACGCCAGCAGATATTTTTCCGTGAATCGTTCAATAGCCAGGCGAATACCAAGAAAGAGAAGAAACCTGCCAAGCTTATAAGATTATACTGCAAGAGCCCTCATTCCCCGTGTGCAAATTCCACAGAGAGATACTACTCTTTTTTATCCGCCTGGAACATGTTCGCGTATTGCTGGGCAATCTGCTCTATGTTGTCAGGAGTGATCATGATATATCTCTTGTCAAAAGCCGCCTTGATATCGCTAGGTGCCGATTCATCAGTGAATTTTGCACCAGGATTTACAGCGACAATTGCAACAACAATACCTGACACGACCGCGGACTTGAGATTGTGATACGTGCCATTTATCAGGGCTATTTTTGGACGTTTCTCCGGTTCCATTGTCCAAATCTGCATGTTTTCAACATCGTTCGGAAGCCCGATAAAGGAAACTATAAGGGTACAGTCAGGATATTTTGCCATGAGATCGTTGAAACTCTGGGCTGTCATCATTTCCTGCAATGGCATCATGTCCATTTCCTCGGGTCTGGGCTGGGGACGGCCTTCAGGCCAGGCAATTGCGGGAGTTTCTGACGCTGAAATCGTAGCCTTGCCTGCAAGTCCTTCCTTGAAAGCATCAAGAAGCATCGGTGAACGTGTGTCATTCTTCCTCTGTTTGTCGACTATGAGGAGGATTTTTGCTCCGGCATTCTTTTCCGCGATGAATTTGCCAAGCGTTACATAGCTTGCTTTTGTGTAGACGAACTCATTCTGGATGATCTTCTGTGTGCCCTGGTCGCCGATGACCCCGGTCTTCATTAGGATTACAACTGCACAGAGCATTACAAGGACCATCAATCCTACTGCGGCAGGCTTTGCCATGGCGACAGAATCCTGTTTTTTTGAACATACTATCATTCCAATAAGCGAGAGGATCATCACTAATACGGCAATAATCCCTCCGATACCCAAATTCGAAATCATTTGACCCATATCGAGCCTCCAAATATTTTTGATTTAATTAAACATTCTTTACTATATCTTGCGGAAAATCTTAAAACAAACTCAAAAATCAAGAAATTTGAAGAAAACTGGGCGGGGGTGAAAGGTATTGCTTTCATTTAATCTGGAAGATAAGTTCCATCATCAGAGTTCCAGATGCCTCCAGGCTTCCGGGAGAAAGTTTGTCGATAGTGTCTCCTTCAGTATGCCAGTACCTGTTGTTTTCCCCGTAGTTGAAATCGATAACGTCTATGGCGGGAATACCCAGTTCCAGGAAAGGGACGTGGTCGTCTGTAATCGCTGCCGGACTTCTGGAGACCAAACCCTTAAGGTCGCTTTTCCCTGCTATGCCGATCAGTGCGTCCGTCAGCTCCTGGGAGGAGTTGGAAGGAATTGATATGTTCAAGTCCCTGTCTCCAATCATATCCATTATAACCACAGCTCGGCAACTGGAGAAGGAACCGGTATGCCTGAGCTGGGTTGCAAGCCTTTTGCTGCCTGCCAAACCGTCTCCAGCTGAATATTTCACTAGACATTCCTCGCCATCAAGAAAAACAAACTTCAGGGTGCATGGCGGTTTGGAACCGGAAGTTTTCAAGGCTTTCAATGCCGCCAGGAGCAGCCCGGTGCTGGAGGCGCCATCATTTGCACCGGCAAAGCTCGGGACCGTAGCTATTTTTTTTGAGTCGTAATGGCTGCCTACTATGATGAAATCCTTCTTTTTCCCGGGAACTGTTGCGGATATGTTCCTGTAGGTTGTTTCAACGCCTTCGCCGTCAACCTGTCTCCATTCGTCGATTTCGGCACTGAAGCCTATGCCGGAAATGGTATTTTTTATATAGTTGGCAGCTTTGTGTGCGCCTTCTGATCCGCTTGCCTTGGGACCTATGCCATAAACAGCCGATGCAAATTCCAAGGCTAGATTCCCGTCGACTTTTGGAGGAGCAGGTGGTTTTTCAGAGCATGAGCAAAGACAGGTTATGATGAGAAGGGATATTGTTCTAAAGAATAAATTACTCATCGTCCCTTGTCCAGATGGACTCCATGGCGCAGGAAAGTCGGTATGTCGAGATCCTGAGAGGCATATATGTTCCTTGAAGTATTTGAGAATATTCCTTTTGAAACAGGGAGCAGGGCGAGTTCGGGCTGATCCGACTGCGCCTGTTCGGGAAAATCTCTCAGCTCCGATGTCTCCTCCGGACCTGTAGCATCAGGCAATATCTCATATCTCACCGCAATAAGCGTCATTTGTACTAGTCCCGAATAAATCTGATCGGTGTTTGCGCCCACGATGAGCTTTGTTTCAGGACCGATGTGGCGCTGGACAGCTTCAAGAGAATGCCGCATTTCACCGATATTGAGTTCGGGCCCGCCTGTAAGAGTCAGGATTACGGCATTTGCCTCCCTGAGGTTTTCCGTGCCTCCAAGGAGGGGGGAGAGCATTAGTCTTTCAAGAGCGGTATGGCAGAAGTTTTCGCCTTCATTCCTGTCGGCGTTACCAAGACCGATGCAGCACGAGGACTTGCGTTTCTGCAATATGTTCTTGAAGTCCGAAAGATCTGCGGAGAGTATGTTCCTGCATCTTATTATTTCAGCAATTCCAAGAATGGCCCTGGCGATTTCAATGTCGGATTTCCTGAAAGCCTCCTCGGCTGAAGTGTGCGCGGGGATTGACGAGTAGAGTATGTCGTTCGGTATTGCGATGACCACGTCCGCATCGGGAAGCAGCATCTTGATTCCGCTTTCCGCCACTTCCCTTTTGCTGTGTCCTTCGAATGAGAAAGGCGTAGTGACAATGAATACGGACGGAATCCCCATCTTCTTTGCAGCTCTTGCGAGGCTGGAGCATCCTGCGGTGGCCGTTCCACCTCCCATTCCGCCCGTGACAATGAGAATCGACGAATCCTTTATGAATTCATTTATAATATTTCTCGACGGATGGGCGAATGCCCTTTCCGCTTTTATTGCGTTGCCACCGCATCCCTGGCCCTGGGTCCATTCGAATCCCACTGGGAAGCATGTGTGGATGGATGATTGTTCCAATGACGCCTTGTCGGTATCGGCAACTCCGATGGAAAGCCAGGAGGATGCGTTCATGAGGGAAAGCTCCCTCATGATCTTAGTGCCGGCATTTCCCAGCCCGATAACTGTCGCCCTGGCAGTAATGTCTGTGTTGACGTTGCTCATTTCATTTCACTAGAATTTAATTGCATTTTTCAGCCATCTCATGGTATCGCGCGATGCCGATATCAGCTTCCTGTCGATGTTTTTGATCATTTCCGGCCCGGATTTCCTGATCTGCCTGTCGCGTTCACCGTGCTTCAGCAGGCCGAAGACCATCCCGTAGCGCGGGGATTTTAAATTTGTCACAGCTCCGCTGAGCTCAATCGGATTGCCGATCCTGACAGGCATTTCAAATACCGAGCCGGCAGTGTCCCTCACCTGCTGCAGAAGGGCTCCTCCGCCTGTGAGGACGATTCCCCGGTCAATGAATGGCAGCATCCTTGTTGATTGCAGCTGTGAAAGTATCAGGTTGAACAGTTCCCGTAGCCTGAGGTCTATGATCTTCTCTATTGTCACCGTCGGGATCTTGCGCGTTGATCCGATGTTCCCCTCGATCTCTATGAATGACTGTCCGTGCTCCTTTTTCGAGTGTATTGTGTTGTTGAGGAGCATTTTCCTGAAAAGGGAAATGTTGTTGATGTCGAACCCGATGGAAAGGTCGTTGGCGATATGGTCGCAGCCGACCGCCAGCACGCCGCTAGCATGGGCCCCGGAATCATGGAACAGCATGTATTCGGTAGTGCCGGCGCCCATGTCGACAAGCAGCACGCCGTTCTTCAGTTCTTCATCGGTCAGGACACCCGATGCAGCGGCTATGGTGCTGAAGACTGGTATTGAAGAGTCATATCCAAGTTCGCGGAATGGCGCCTGGAAATTC
Source organism: Lentisphaerota bacterium (assembly GCA_025360875.1). Classification (GTDB taxonomy): domain Bacteria; phylum Verrucomicrobiota; class Lentisphaeria; order Victivallales; family GWF2-50-93; genus GWF2-50-93. Next base: position 3,362 of record JANYBI010000483.1, on the reverse strand, counting down.
TCAACACAGTTGCGGTTGCCGTAGATGATGTGTGCGAACGCCTCGAGCTTGTCTGCGATCTGCCCTTCCGGATCCGCTATGCGCCTGAGCCCGTCAATCACAAAGTTGCCGTCGATGGAATTCAATATTACGCATTCCGGCGGGATGCCGACCATCGTCGCATTCTTCAACGCCTCGACCATGTGTTCCTGGGTAACCCTGCGGCCTTCGCCGGTCACTATCACATGTCCTGATCCGCGCATTGACCGTATGTGGCTTCCGGTAATGGCAACGTAGAGGTTGCTGCTGTCAACTTCGGTGTCTGCGGAATATTCGGCCTTCTCAATCGCCTCGTCAAGAGATTTCGTCACCCTGTCCATGTCAATAATTTCACCCTTGCAGACAGCGCCGGATTCGACAGCCGCTTCGCCATGGGCCAGGACCGAAAGATGACCCTGCTTATTGCCTTCGCCGATGAGTACGCATATCTTGGATGTCCCTATCTCGACGGCGGTTATTATGTGACGGTTCTTAAACATCAATTATCCTATTCCCATGATATGGATGACTGGACTGATACTTAATATGATTTTCCAATTCCTAAATTCCAGCGCCAAGTTCCAAGTTTCCTGTATCACATTCTTTCAACGACAGCTTTTGCGAATTCAGAGCATGACACTTCCTTCGCTCCGGTCATGAGTCTGGCGAAATCGTAAGTGACGACCTTGTCGGATATCGCAGTTTCCGTTCCGCGTATTATCATGTCCGCCGCCTCGTTCCACCCGATGTGCCTGAGGAGCATCTCGCCGGAAAGCGCCAGCGAGGAAGGATTGACCTTGTCAAGTCCTGCGTACTTCGGCGCCGTCCCGTGTGTCGCCTCGAACATTGCGTGCCCTGTCTCGTAGTTTATATTGGCGCCAGGGGCGATTCCAATTCCTCCGACACAGGCGGCGAGCGCATCTGAAATGTAGTCGCCGTTCAAGTTCATTGTCGCTATGACGTCATATTCGTCCGGTCTTGTCAGAAGCTGCTGGAGGAACGCGTCGCAGATGCAGTCCTTGACCAGGAACTTTCCTGCCGGCGCCTTCCAGTTGCATTCTGCGGCGACAGCGGCCACGTCCGAAAATTCCTTCTTGACCAGCTCATAGCCCCAGTCCTTGAATGCGCCTTCGGTGAACTTCATGATGTTGCCCTTGTGGACGATCGTCATGCTTTTGCGTTTCTGTGCCACGGCATATTTCATCGCCGCACGTACAAGCCTGTCGGTCCCCTGTTTTGAGATCGGCTTAATTCCGATACCGCAGTTTTCCGGAAACCTTATCTGCTTGACGCCCATTTCCTTCCTGAGGAATTCGATGGCCTTCATCGCTTCAGGTGAATCGGCTTTCCATTCAATTCCTGCGTATATGTCCTCGGAATTCTCGCGGAAGACAACCATGTCAGTCTTTTCAGGCGCCTTCACCGGGGAAGGAACTCCCTTGAAATATCTCACGGGCCTCAGGCAGACATACAGGTCTAATTTCTGTCTTAGGGCGACGTTGAGGGACCTTATTCCGCCACCTACCGGCGTAGTGAGCGGTCCCTTGATTCCGATGATATAGTCACGGATGGCATCAAGCGTCTCATCAGGGAGCCAGGTGTTCTCACCATATAAGGCATTCGCCTTTTCTCCGGCATAGACTTCCATCCATGAGATCTTACGTTTCCCGCCATAGGCTTTTTTTACTGCGTTGTCCCATATGTGCATGCTCGCCTTTGTGATGTCCTGGCCAATCCCGTCGCCCTCTATGAAGGCGATTACCGGATTTGCGGGAACTTCGAGGGAGCTGTCTGAGGCTACTTTTATTTTATCGCCTTTTGGAACAGATATTTTCTTGAATTTCGACATTTACATCTCCATATTCCGTTATGTCCAAGGGGTTCATTTAATTTGACGATGTAAATTAAATTAAAATGAATAGCTTTCAACAAAGCTACTGAAGATTTAGGTATAAATATCATGGACGACATTGAAGTCAGACGGTCCGCAAGGACAATATGGGATTACATGTTGCTCGGACACACCCTCGAGAAATCCGACTGCATCATCGTCCTTGGAAGCCATGATGTCAGGGTCGCCGAAAGAGGTGCTGAACTTCTGCTCCAGGATTATGCTCCGCTTCTTGTGATGTCCGGCGGACTTGGAAATCTCACAAGAGACGTCTGGACCAGGCCTGAAGCCAGGATCTTCAAGGATGTAGCGCTCAAGATGGGCGTGCCTGAAAACAAGATAATTGTCGAGGACACGTCTTCGAATACTGGCGAGAACGCGCTCTTTTCAATGAAGCTTCTAGGCGAAAACAATATTTTCGCGGACAAGGTGATACTTGTCCAGAAACCTTATATGGAACGGCGGACCTTTGCGACCTTCAAGATACATTATCCCAAGGTATGGGTATTCGTCACTTCTCCCCAGATCCCATTTGACGAATATCCGAACGATGAGATATCATTCACCGACCTTGTCAACATAATGGTCGGCGACCTCCAGCGGATAATCCTCTATCCTGCGAAAGGTTTCCAGATACACCAGGATGTCCCTGCGGAAGTTTTGGATGCTTTTGAGAAACTCAAGGCTGCTGGCTTCACGAAAAACATGATCCCTTGAGATGTTCTCCGGGGCCTCTGTGTTTGGGGGTTTAAAATTCCGGACTGAGTGTTATATTTCATTAACTAATCAATTTCTTTCAACAAGCGGGGAATCGGCAGTGGCAAAGAACAAGGTACTGGTCATTGATGACGAATACACCCTGCTCAGACTGGTGCAGATGCTGCTTTCCAGAAAAGGGTATGATGTATCTGTAGCCCTGTCCTCGTCCGATGGCAGGAATATGCTTGGCAAGAACGGTCCTGTTGATGCCATAGTCCTCGACCTGATGATGCCGAAGGAGAGCGGATTCGCATTCCTCGAATGGAAGGATACCCAGCCCGAGGACATCAAGAGGATTCCCGTCATCATCAATACCGCCAAGAACCTCAAGGAAGATGAACTTGCCTTCCTCCAGCCGAGATGCGCCAGGATCGTCATGAAGGAAATGAATTTCACCGAAAATCTCACGGCGCAGATAGACGCGCTCTTCAAGTCAAAGGTTGAGAGCCAGCCTGCCCAGGAGTCGACTCCCCCAGCGGTACCACCGCCTGCACCAGCCACCCCGGCATGAATGCCTTGGCATGAAAGATATGCTCAAGTATCCCGCGGTCTTGTTAAAAGAATATTGATTAGCAAATGAAATATAACACTCAGTCCGGAATTTTAAACCCCAAACCTTGAAGCAGCTTGTGCCGCAACCAATCTTGTAACCACAGAACACACTGAATACACAGAAAAAAATGTAAACCACGAA
>JANYBI010000462.1 GCA_025360875.1 Lentisphaerota bacterium | reverse complement strand
AAAATGGCTGCATGAAAGATTTGCCGCGCTCTTACAGCGGCTAATGGATGTATTCGAAATAAAAAGCATGGCGGATCTTCGTCCGCAGTGTATATTCACGGACTGACAAGTAACTCAGAATACGGGACTCTCAAGTAAGGTTTATAACAGGGTTAGATTGTGGAAATGATCTTCTATCGTGGGAAAATGCAATTGCAAAGATGCCCGGCGATACATTAGGCAGTAAAAATCCGCACCCATAGGTAGTGCAAGCAATCTTTTCGCACCTTTTTTTCGTGCATGAGGGCTCTATCTGCCAGAGGCAGATCCCGACTACTTCTTTGAATCCTTATCGTCCACGACCTCGCATTCGATATCGTAGACATCGGGATCAGAGCTGACCGTTCTTGAAGGACGCGGACTGTTCTGTGCCGGTTTTCTTTTCCTGAAGGCAAATAGGACCTTGAAGAGGAGCATGAATAAAATGAACAGGGGAATGGCGACAATGACAACCGCCACGATAAACGGTATGAACAGCAGGCCTACAATCAAATAAATCAGTTTTCTCATATGTGCCCTAACTCGCAATCAATTGTTTCATGCCATTATTCCTGCGTCCGGAATTGACCTTCTGCCACAGTTCCGGATCCCTTTCAAGAAGACGTACAAGCTGTCCTGTGCTGAGGCCCAGTGATTTTGCGGACTCCGCGAGCCTGAAACCATGCCTGTGAAGCTCATCCAGAAGCTGTGCCACGAATAACGGATAGCGGGGATTAGACATGCCGATATCGAAATTGTCAATCGGAAAACTTATATCGGACCGGATTTCCATCGCAATTTTAAGCCTCAGCTTCCAGAGCGCATGGTGCCTGTTCTCGTGCTGGGAACGGCTTTCCGAGGACGTAGCCTCGATTTTGGTCGGTTCATGTACAATTCTTACGGCGGATGAAGTCTTGTTGACCTTCTGTCCGCCATGTCCTGAAGCCTTGTACGCCTGCATACGGCAAGACTTGAAGAGGTCCTCGTCAGAAGATGTGAGCCATGTGTTTCTTTGGTTCATAGAATTTAAGACACGCTAAAGTTTACCTGCCTATGGCAGCGCCTTCGGCGACCAGGGCTGTGAACTCCAACAAAAGAGGGCAAATATCAATGGGGGGTGATACGTTTGATTATCGCCTCATTGAGCACCTTGCCGGCGTGCAGGCCCAGGGAACGCATCCTGAATTCCTGGGCCGCAATTTCAACGAGATTGGCGGTTTCCCGGCCTGGAGCCACAGGGAGGGTTATATGCGGAATATCAAATCCAAGAAGCCTGTAATTCTCCGTTTCAAGCCCCGTGCGTTCGATCTTCTGTACCTGATCCCAGGGCTTGAGCGTGATCACTAGATCTATTTCCTTTCTCTGGCGGAATGCTGAAACACCGAAGAGCTGGATGACATTGATAAGTCCGAGTCCGCGGATTTCTATGAACCCGAACATCTCTTCCATGGCCGAGCAGCCCATGAGGGATGAGCCGCCGGGATGGCTGATCTTGACCACATCGTCGGCGATCAGGGCGCAACCACGCCTGATCATCGCAAGGGCGCACTCGCTTTTGCCCACTCCGCTGGCACCGCGTATCAGCACGCCCGTCCCCTGGACCTCGACGAGGTTCCCGACGACTGTTATGCTCGGTGACAGCTCCCTCTCCAGATAGATGACTATTCCGTTGATCACATGGTAGGTGATCATTGATGAGACAAATACTGGAAGCCCGATGTCATTGCTCAATTCGATGAAGAGAGGATCCGGGGAGAGACCTCGGGCGAATACTATGCACGGCATGTATTCCTCGAGATACTTGCTTATCGCATTGGCGCGATCCGGCTCGGAAAGCGAGTTCAGATAGGCATATTCCGCCATACCTATGATATGGACACGCTTATCCGCGAAATAGTCGAAGAACCCTGCAAGTGCCAGACCGGGGCGCTGTATTGAGCCCTCGGTAATTTCCCTGTCTCCACCATTCCTTCCGGAAACCCACTGAATCTTGAGGTTCTTCTCCATATCCCTGAAGAAGCGCGCGACGGTGACTGCCTTTGTCTTTGTCATGAATACCCGGGGTTACAAAATCTTAAATCTGCTATTCCTGGGACTCTTTCAGATTTTCCTGGATCTTCTCGCGTTCTTTTGCTTGCTTATGATGGTCCTGTATCTTGTCAAAATACTTTGATATCTGGTGGTCGATCTTCGCTACGGCGGCGTCAATGGACTCACGCATTTCATATGATTCGGCGTCAGCTTCGACATTGATATTCTTGCCATGGACAATTATTTCAGCCTTGCAGCGTGCTTTCTGGACATCAAGCACAACCCTCACGGAACTGATCTTGTGATAGCCGTCAAGTATCCCTGCGAGCTTTTCCTCTGCATAGGATTTGATGTCTTCAGTTACCGACAAGTGGCGTCCGCTTACGATGATTTCCATTTTTTCCTCCTAAGTTTTCAGTCAAACATGTTTTTATTATTTCAGTCTCACTTTATCAGAACAGGCTACAATGCCTGCGTACTTCTACATGGTGAATTTCGGGCCCAGATAGAGCTCCCTCGCCTTTTCGTCGTTCACGAGATAGTCGCTCGTCCCTTCGCAGAGTATCTTCCCCTCGCACATTAGATACGCCCTGTCGACGCATGAAAGCGTCTCCCTGACATTGTGATCGGTTATCAGGATTCCGAGCCCCTTCAGCTTGAGCTGCTCTATGATCTTCTGCACGTCATAGACGGCGATGGGATCAACGCCGCTGAAAGGCTCGTCAAGCATCATGAACGAAGGATTTGTGACAAGAGCCCGCGTGATCTCAAGCCTCCTCCTCTCACCTCCGCTGAGAGTCATGGCCTGCTGGTTTGCGAGATGCGCAAGCTCAAGCTCGCCCAGCAGTTCATCGAGCCTCCTGAGCCGTTCCTTCCTAGAGATGTCGAGTGTCTCGAGAATGGCGAGAATGTTCTCGCGCACGGTCAGCTTCCTGAATATCGAGGGTTCCTGCGCAAGGTATCCCATCCCCATCCTCGCCCTTTTGAACATCGGCACCCTGGATACGTCCTCACCAGCAAACAATATCTTGCCCCCGTCCGGCTTGATCAGCCCCATTATCATATAGAAACTTGTTGTCTTTCCTGCTCCGTTCGGCCCAAGGAGCCCGACAACTTCGCCTGACTTGACATTCATTGAGACGTCGTTCACGACTCTCCTGCCGTGATATGCCTTGAACAGGTTTTTCGCCGCAAGCAGCTCCGATCCTGATTTAGCCGTTTCCATATTGATAAATTCCGTTCATTTAGTTTTTACAGGTGGTGCAGGAGCTACAGGTGTCTTATCTTCCACGGAAGGCTTCTTCTCATCCTTCTTGTCCTTGTTCCCCTTATCCGGCTCCTTGGTGTCCTTTGGCGTGTTGTTGACCGTGTCGGTGCTCATTATCATTTCGCTTTTCCCTGTCACCTCCACCTTTTCGCTGTCACGCCAGATCACTATCACTTCCCCCTTGAGCACATCATCCTGCCTAATAAGTGCCGGATCCTTCGTAAGGACTATCTTGCCAGTCTTCACGTCATAGTCGGAATGTCCTGCGACAGCCCTCTGCTCCCCCTGATCCTTTTCCTTGTCATTGGAGGGCTTCCTGATGATAACCACATTCTCCTCGCATATGATCCTTGAAACCTGCTTGCCTTCCTCGGGCTTTGCATCACCTGGCGTTGCATCTTCGGGCTTTGCATTCTTCGGCTTTTCGGCTGCAACCGCAGGAGCCTCCGGCTTCTTGTCCTCGAGGAATATGGTCATCTTCTTGCAGGTGATCGTCATCTCCTCATCATCGACCTTGACATCACCGGTGAAA
>JANYBI010000461.1 GCA_025360875.1 Lentisphaerota bacterium | reverse complement strand
ACCGAGTTCGGCGAACCGGTTCCGGAGTGCAGCCAGCCCGTGAAAGTCACAGCTTCATCCGGCGAGAAAGGTCTTTCAGTATTCTTTGAGTTCACTCCTGAAAAGAATGCCGGAGACATGAAATGCAAGATCAAGGTTCCGGTCCTGAAACCCGAAGGCTGGCCGCCTCTGGAGATACTGGTTTCCGCTTCCATAGCCGGAACAGTTCCTATTACTCCAGTCCTTCCTGTAAAAGACAAGGAAGAAAAGGCGATTCCTGAAAAGAAAACTTCCGTCGCAGTGATCTAATACTTCCACCAGGCAGGATGCAATGACTGCCGGATGATCGACACGTTCGTCATCCCGAAAATGGAGGAATCGTTCCACGGCAGGTACAGGATCGAAAAGTATGACACCGCCCTCATGGACAGCTTCCTCAGGTTCGCCTACCGCCGCGACAAGCTGGATATCAAGGGCAACGAGACTGTCTGCATGATCGTGAACGGCAGACATGCGTTCAACGGATACAAGAATATAGAGGCAGGCCTTCTGAAGCAGTTGGGCGATTCCCTAAAACTGAATGAGGAGCCTGATACGTCCTTCAAGCTCAGCAATGATTCTGAAAAGGAGGAACTGCTGAAAAGGCATGCCGACAAGATCACCTTGGGCGCTCTGATCGTCGCCGGTCTTGTCGACGGAATAAACCCTTGCGTGTTTGCGACGCTGGTGTTTTTCATGAGCGTCCTGGCGGTGTCAGGCATCAGAGGCAGGAAGCTTCTGCTCTTCGGTTCGGTCTACTGCCTTGCGTGTTTCCTGACCTATCTCCTGCTCGGCTCGGAATTCTGAGGTTCATAAAGCTCTTTTCAGGATATGGGATAATGCAGTTGATCATCAACTGGGGCATGTGCGCATTGCTGGCAGTATTCGCAGTATTATCCTTCCGTGATGCCTGGCTCTACAGGAAGACCGGGGATGCCGGCAAAGTCGTGATGCAGCTTCCTGAATCATTCAAGAAAAGGATCCACGGGATCATAAGGGAAGGCGCGCACAGCAGGCATCTGGCAGCAGGCGCGCTGGTGACGGGATTCCTGGTCACGCTTCTCGAGAGCGTATGCACCGGCCAGGTCTACCTGCCGGCCCTGGCGCTGATGGCGAAACAGGATCCGTCCTCTCTGAAATGGCTCTCCTACCTTGTCCTATACAACGTCATGTTCATAATCCCGCTGCTGGCGATCTTCGCTGCGGCGTATTTCGGGACAGGCATCATGACAATGATGAAGTGGTCGAAACGGGATGTCTTCATCGGCAAGATCCTCATGGGGATTCTGTTCCTCGGGCTTGCAGTCCTCATGCTGGCCCTCAAGTAGGAGTCCGTAGCTTGTCCATATTATTTCATTTTCCATGGAACAAAATCCCGGAACTGCTGTCAAACTTGATGATGGATTATTTTCCAGCTACGGTTAAACGGAGGGGAGAAGGCTGAACATCGCCCTTGCCATAGTACGCTACTCGGATATATTACGTGCTCCTATAACACTTAACAACTGGATGGAAACTATGAAGAATATTGACTGGCATCTTTTGACAAGGGAGCTTCTCGAAGGGATGTTCCTGTCCCAGCAGGAGCTGGCGGACCGCTGCAATGTCAGCCAGCAGAGCATCTCGAACTGGAAGAATCGGACCAGGAATCCGGGAATCTATGCGAAGAAGGAGCTGGTTGACCTTGCCAAAAAGGAAGGCATAGACCTCAAGAAGTACGAGACAGATCCGGCCAGGGAAGTAATTTCAAGGTATCTGGAAATGAACAAGGGCCGCGAACTTGTAAGGCTGTTTGATCTCTACGCGAAGATGTCCAGGAGCCAGAGGATGAAGCTGCTGAAGTACGCGAATTCCCTCGCCAAGGGTAAATGACAAGGATGTCAGCGGATATTTGACACGAGCCATCTCCTCAATGCTTCCTGTCCCAGCACTTTCGCCGGATTCGTGAACACGATGCCAGGCAGCCCCATCGCCCTCTTTATCCGGACATCCCGCTCCAGCTCGCCTGGAATGCTGTTCAGCTCCCGGACCCTGTTCCATCCCAGTTCCCGCAGCGCGAACCACGCCGTCACCGGAACCGGATAGTCGCTGCCGTGCATCAGCTTCTCCACGACGCCTTCCTCCCTGAGCATCCTCGGAATCCACCTGATGCGCCCCGGCGTGCAGAATGCGGCGGTATCGCCCCAGCAGTTCGGATATTCCCGGACAAGCTTGCAGAACTGTTCCATCCAGTGTCCGTCGAAAGCTCCGCTCCTGGTCCCTGAATGCGCCATGATCACAGTCACGCCCCTGTCCAGAGCCGGGCGCAGCACCTCCGGGTTTCCGAGTTCGGGGCGGATCACCCTGACAGTGTGCTCCCCGCCGGTATGGGCGATCAGCGGAATCTTCCTTGCCGCCAGCAGGTCGTACATGGCGAAACATCTCCTGTCCCTTGGATCCATCGCCTGAGAATTGGGCAGCCACTTCATCGCAACGGCCCCGCGCGCAATGCAGCGCTCTGTCTCGGCCAGCGCATCCTTCCGGTATGGATGAACGGACACCGCAGGCATATAGCGCCCGCGCATGGTTTCTCGCTCCGCGCATGCGAAGGCGTAGTCGTTGGGCACATATATTTCCTGTCCTGAGGTGCTGGCTTCGCCATTCTCCGTATAGATGCGGTCATGGGCGTAGATGACGGCGGCATCGATAGCGCCACTTGCCGACGCAGTCCTGACCTCCTTGTCGAGCAGATCCAGATAGGTCTGGTCGAGATTGCCGGTTCTGTGGGCGCCATATATGCCCAGGTTCCAGCGAAGGGCCCGGAACATGATGGAGTTGAACTTCCCGGACGACACCCAGCAGCCGCTGCCGCCATGCCCCATGCCGGCCAGATGGGTGTGCATGTCGATGATGGGAAGCTCTGCAAGGTCTGTGGGAACTTTGTTTTCCATAATTAAAAAAGATAAGCCTGCGGATCCTGGAAATCAAGGGAGCTGGCATGGTAAAGCGTAGCCCATGTACACTCGCTATTAGAGTTGAACATCCACACTGTTAAAAGATATCAATTTCCTTCACCTTCTTCTTCCTCTGTAACAGCTTGGCCTTCTTCGCCATACTGACACGATGTTTCTCAAACATTTCCTTGTGTTCTTCTCCCCACATGGGATCCCGTATTTGGCCTATGTCATTCATGGACACGTCGAATTTCATGGCAAGCTCAGCAGGATCTTTACCAAATAGTAGAGCGTTGCGTATGTCAAATATCTCCTGCGCGTTCATTTTGCTCCACCATTTTGGCTTGTGGGGCGGCGGTTTGAGTCTGCCTTTCCGTTTCTTGCGTTTCAAGGCATTGATATGTTCCCTGGAACCCTCCAGATGGGCATCCGCCCAAATCCTGCCTTCTATTATTCCAGATATCACCAACGTGCTTACCTTGAATTCAGTGGCCAGACTTTCCATGCTGGCACCTCCCTGCAGTCTGAGTTTTATTGTAATAGCTTGGTTCGATGTAAGCATACATCGCCCCTCCGCCACGCTTTTCTTAATTTCCTCCAAAGGTATCCATCGGCAGTTTCCAGGGCCATAGCCCATGCTGATGTCGATACGGACTATTGTCAGCCGGGGCTCATATCCATTGGCAAGAGCCCAGGCTTCGAAACCTGTGAATGTCTTCCACTCGTCACAGACCTTTATACCCTTACCACCAAAATAATCATACCCGCTATTCTCGCGGTCATAGCAGCAAGAAATCATATTCCTCCATATGCCGGAAAGACATTTATTTTTTAATATTTTGGTTTCGGCTTCTCTCTTGATTCTGGCAATTTCTTCCGCAGTCACCTTCATAGCTCAGCCTCCTGGATACGGTCCTTGATATTCCCTGCAATGCCCATAGTTATAAATTGTTCCCTTGAGGAATATAAATCAAACAGGAAGAATTGAAAGAGACTGCATCCCGTTTGAAACCACGTTCTTGGTTTACGTCCATACGACAGGCGATGCTGGCCGACATTGTACTTGCCGAGTGCCGTTGAATAGATGGCAACTGGAAATGATCAATGCCGAACCCAGCGATCTATCAGGCATATCCTCATCTGGGCTCCGGCAAACACTCGGATTTGACCTCGATGCAGTCGTCTTCATTGTCCTTGAATCCCAGATCTTCAGCGGTGATCTGCCTTACCGGAACATGTAACCGCAATTGCTCCTGCCATGTCGACGCGGGAATCTCAAGCTCGCCGCGTGACGACACACCTGTCACGCCGAACCTTTCCTCTAGGCATTTCTGCAGGCTGGCGACCTTTACGCCGGGTATGCAGCTGTCAAAGGCGGCGCGCAAAGTCCTCGGCCTGATCCTCACCATATCCTTTGCACGATATCCGACATCGCTGTCTCGGCCTTTCCGGAACGCCCATTCCGTACCGGCCAGCGTCACTGCCCCGGTCTCGACCAGGTAATTCAATATCCTGGAAATCGTCCTTGTGTTAGCTACAGGCGGGACATATCTCTCTGAGAACAGCTGCGGATCGCGATAGGACGCATGCAGCTTGCGGGCGAACATCGCCAGTAAGGAACCGCCGAACTGGTCCACTGGAGCGCGGCTGTGCTCCACAATCAACTGCCTCGTCGTCGTAAGCATGTCCGGCCATGCCCCCAGTACTGCCCTGAAAATATCGGGAGCTATGGCTTGTCCAGTTTCCTGCGCCGCCATGAACCTGATATCTGCTGTAGCATTCATCTTCATACATGTCCCGGCAGGGCACAG